>JAYVGG010000142.1:0-15023 GCA_043772475.1 Burkholderiales bacterium | reverse complement strand
TGTTTTTTGCCACCTTCATAGTGAGCACGGAGGATATTGCGGCCGATACGGCCATAGCCATTGATGGCGACGCGTAGTGTCATTGTTGTAGTTCCCGAATGAAGTGGTGGAAAAATTAAGCCAACACATATTTTACTGCATCGCCTTCACGCCCACCGTGCCGGAGGATAATGGGGCGATGAAAAAAATTATTTTGGCGTCTAACAATCCGGGCAAGCTGCGCGAATTCGCGTCTCTCTTGGCCCCGCTTGGTCTTGAGGTGATCCCGCAGGCGGCACTTGGCATTGCGGAAGCTTGCGAACCGCACGCCACTTTTATCGAGAATGCGCTCGAAAAGGCGCGCCATGCCTCACGTTTGGGGCATTTGCCAGCACTGTCGGATGACTCGGGCTTGTGCGTACATGCACTCGGTGGTGCGCCGGGCGTGCATTCAGCGCGCTATGCGGGCGAGCCAAAATCGGACGCGCGTAATAATGAAAAGCTGATCGCGGCCTTGCAAGGGGTGGCTCGGCGCCGGGCGTTCTATTACTGCGCGCTCGTCTTGGTCACGCATGAAGCCGACCCGCAACCATTGATCGCCGAAGGCACATGGGAGGGCGAGATTATCGACACACCGCGCGGTGCGGGTGGCTTTGGCTATGATCCGTATTTTTATCTGCCATCGCATCACTGCACCGCTGCCGAGCTCGCGAGTGCGACCAAAAACGCCGAGAGCCATCGCGGTAAAGCGATGCAGATTTTGGCTCACAAACTATCATGTCGATAAGCCTAAACCCTAATACTGGCGCGGGGTTCCAGCCGATTGATGGATTAGTCACGAAGGGCCAGGCGCTATCCGTTTTGCCACCTTTATCGCTCTACATTCACATCCCGTGGTGCGTGAAAAAATGCCCTTACTGCGATTTTAATTCGCATGAATCAAAGGGGGCTATCCCCGAGCAACACTATGTGGACTGCCTCATTTCAGATCTAGACCATATGCTGCCGAAAATTTGGGGGCGGCGGGTGTATTCGATTTTTTTTGGCGGCGGCACGCCGAGCTTATTTTCAGCGCGCGCGATTGATACGATTTTGGCCGCCGTGCGGGCACGCGTCACGCTCGATTCTGAGGCCGAGATTACGCTGGAGGCCAACCCCGGCACGGTGGAGGCCGAGAAATTTCGCGGCTTTCGCGAGGCGGGCGTGAACCGGCTCTCGCTCGGCATCCAGAGCTTTAATGCGCGCCATTTGCAAGCACTAGGCCGCATCCATAACGACACCGAGGCGCACCGCGCGGTCACCATCGCGCAGAAACATTTTGACAACATCAATCTTGATCTCATGTTTGCGCTGCCCAACCAAACGCTCGCCGAATGCGCGGCCGATGTAGAGTCGGCGTTGTCTTTCGGCACCAACCATCTCTCGATTTATCATTTAACGCTGGAGCCGAATACGCTTTTTCACCGCTTTCCGCCACCCCTACCCGACGACGAGCTCGCCGCCGATATGCAGGAGATGATTGCGAAAAAACTCGCGCAAGCGGGCTATGAAAATTACGAGACCTCAGCCTACGCGAAGCCGCTACGCGAATCAAAACACAATCTAAATTACTGGCGCTTTGGCGACTACGTGGGCATCGGCGCGGGGGCGCACGCAAAAATTTCTTACCCCGATCGCATCACCCGCGAAGTGCGCTATAAGCAGCCCGATGCCTACATGCAGCACGCGGCGACGGGCATGGCGATTCAGGAGGAGAGTGTGGTCACACCACGCGAGCTACCGTTTGAATTTGCGCTCAATGCGTTGCGGCTACGTGAAGGTTTTAGCAACACACTTTTTACCGAGCGCACCGGGCTGTCGATAGCCGCTATGGCGAGACCACTGGCCGAGGCGCTCGGGCGCGGCTTGATTGAGCCTGACCCGTTGCACGTAAAACCCACCGCGCGCGGGCGGTTATTTTTGAATGACTTGCTAGAGCTTTTTTTACCGGCCTAAATCGCCAAAAACTGCGCCTCAAACTCTGCCGCTGGCATGGGCTTCGCGAAATAAAACCCTTGATACTCGTCGCATTGCAGCTCACGCAAGAGTCGGTGCTGCGCCTCGGTTTCCACGCCTTCGGCCACCACCTTTAATTTGAGGCTGTGCGTCATCGCGATAATGGCGCGAATGATGGCGTGGTCGCCATCACTTTCACTGGCGGCACCGAGATCACGCACGAAAGAGGAATCGACCTTAATCGCATTCACAGGCAGCCCGCGCAAGTACGAAAGTGACGAGTAGCCCGTGCCGTAATCGTCAATCGCGAGCCCAACACCCATGTCGCCTAATCGCTTTAGGAGGGACGCGGTTTCGTCGGCGTGTTTGAGCAACATACTTTCGGTGAGATCAAGCTCAAGGGCTGTCGTCGGCAGGCCCGCCGATTCGGTTGCCTCTTGGATCGTCGCGACCAAGCGTTTACCATCATAAATCTGCCCGGGCGAGAGATTCACGGCGAGATGTAAATCGGTGGCAAATTTTTTCCGCCATGTCGCGACCTGCGTGGTGGCGTGCTCAATCACCCACTCGCCGATTGGCACAATGAGCCCCGAATCTTCGGCAACGCTCAAAAATTTTTCGGGTAGCAAAAGCCCATGGCGCGGATGCAGCCAGCGCAAGAGCGCCTCCACCCCAACCACTTTTCCCGTCGCAAACGAAACGCGCGGCTGGTAGTGAAGCGTGAGCTCGTTTCGGCGCAGCGCAAGCCTGAGATAGTTCTCAATGGCTAAGCGCTCCTGCGAACGCGCGTTCAGATGGTGCGAGAAAAACTGATAGTTATTGCGTCCCTTGGCTTTCGCGTCGTACATCGCGACGTCGGCGTGTTTCATCAGCGTTTGCAAGTCGGTGCCATCGGCGGGAAATAAGCTTATGCCAATCGAGCACGAGGTATTGAGGTGGTGGGTGTCGATCATGATCGGGGAGGCCAACGAGGCAATCATTTTGTCGGCAATCGTTTGCGCGCTTGATTGATCGCCCTGCGGGATGTTTTCCAGAATCACCGCGAATTCGTCACCGCCTAGTCGCGCCACGGTGTCACTCGCGCGCACGCACGCAGACAGGCGCGCCGAGACGCGCTTCAAAAGCTCATCGCCCACATCGTGGCCGAGCGAATCGTTAATCGTCTTAAAGCGGTCAAGATCAATAAACATGAAGGCAAGCTGCGTTTGCTTGCGCGCCGCATTGGCCACACCGAGCTCAAGGCGATCATTAAAGAGTGCTCGATTCGGGAGCCCCGTCAAGGTATCGCGGGTGGCCAAATACTCGACCCGATCTTCAGCCGCGCGGCGCTTCGTGATGTTGGCGGTGGTGCCGGTTAAACGCCGGGCGCGGCCGCCTTTTTCAGGCGGATCACGATCCGTCACCTTGCCGTTCGACTCTAGCCAAATCCAATCACCGTTGAGCCCACGCACCCGATACTCGCAGTTGAAATCTTGCGTCTGGCCTTTGACCGCGGCCATGATTGCATCGTAAAAACGCGATTTATCGTCAGGGTGGTTCCATCCCGCCACATCTTCATTGCGAAACACGGTGCCAACATGGCCGCCAAGATCAAGGCCAATCAAGGTGTTCCAGTTTTCGTTGAAATAGGCTTGGTTATTGACCAAATCCCAATCCCACATCGCGAGATTGGAGCCCACGAGGGCGAGATCGAGCCGCTCTTTGGCTTGCGCTGCGTTTTGCGCCACCCACAGGCGCCGCGAGATATTGCGACCCACCCCGAGGCAAAACCGATAGCCCGCTACATCGAGCGCACGCCCTTGAAACGTGTAGGGTGCGCTGTCACCGGCCTTGCTCAACATCTGGCATTCCATCGAGATATCTTCACCGACCTCGAAGAGGCGGCGATGCGCGTCTTCAACCGCGCGGCGTTGGTCTCTCGCGACAAAATCGAGCGCCTGCATGTTGCCTATTTCGGCATCGGTGTAGCCTGAGACGCGCGAGAAATTTTTATTCCAGCGCAGCATACGGCCACTTTTGCTAAATACAAAAAAAACGCCGGGCAAAATATCAATCGCGGTGTCAGAGAAATTTTTCTCATCGCGTAGCTGCGTCTCGGTCGCCTGCCGGGAGGCGATTTCGTCTTCGAGGCGTTGCTCGAGCCGGGCGATTTCGGCGCGGGTGTCTACACGAGCGCTCGCTTGCAGGGGCATGGTGGGCACGAGCCGATCACGACGCGCTTCCGCGCGCGCGCTCAAACGTGCGCCGACTAAATCGGCCAGATTCAGAAGCGCATTCA
Source organism: Burkholderiales bacterium (assembly GCA_043772475.1). Classification (GTDB taxonomy): domain Bacteria; phylum Pseudomonadota; class Gammaproteobacteria; order Burkholderiales; family Usitatibacteraceae; genus UKL13-2. The sequence goes on along the minus strand of JAYVGG010000142.1, from coordinate 10,771 downwards.
GATCACTTTCTGGCACTTCGCGCGAGGACGTATCGAATACCGAGAGCACCCCAATCAATTGCCGATCCGCCGCGTAAATACCGGCACCCGCATAAAAACAAAAATGTGGGCCGCCTGACACGAGGCGGTGCTCGCGCAAGCGTTTGTCGGCCAACATATCGTTGACCACGTAGATGCGCGCGAGATTGGCGGCACGCTCAATCGCGGGTAGATAAAAGCATTCTGCTTCGTTCAGCGCGTGCTCTGGAAAGCCAACGCGCGACTTAAACCACTCGCGCCACGTGCTGCCCCCGGCATCAAAAAATGAAATCGTTGCCGCGCTCGCTTTGAGTGCGTCGGCAGCCCGGCGTGCTAGATCATCGAATGTCACCTCGGCGGGTGTATCGAGTATCTGGCACGCGGCAAGAGCGTTCGCGGCAGCAGGGTTATAAGGGGCGGGGATGGCGGCAGTCATAGCGATACAGTGAGTTTACCGTATGCGCGAAAAAGCATGGCTAACGCACCATCAGCCGATATTCACCCACACCGGCGCATGGTCGGACGGACGCTCGCGCTTTCGCGGTTCGAGGTCAATCATGGATTGGGTACAGCGCGCGGCGAGCGCCTTGGTAAGCAAAATATGGTCGATGCGGACACCGTGATTGCGCTTAAAACCATTCATCCGATAATCCCACCAGCTAAAGCATTTATCGGCTTGTGGAAAGAGCCGAAAGCTATCTTGCATCCCAAGCGCCAATAGTCGCGCAAAGAGCGCCCGTTCGGCATCCGTACACAGTACCTGGCCTCGCCACTGTACCGGGTCATGCACGTCACGATCATCGGGGGCGATGTTGTAGTCGCCCAGGAGTGCGACATCGCCGTAGTCGGCAATCGCGCGCGCCATGTAGCCTGCGAGGGCATCGAGCCAACGTAATTTGTATTGGTATTTATCCGAATCCACGCTCTGGCCGTTGGGGATGTACACACACACTACACGCACGTTGTTGATGGTGGCGGCAATAACGCGTTTTTGCTCATCGGCAAAGCCGGGCATGGCTTTGGCGACATCTTCGGGGCGCGATTTGGTGAGAATAGCCACACCGTTGTAGGTCTTTTGGCCATCGAATACCGCGTGATAGCCCGCGTCTTCAATGGCGGCTAAGGGAAATTTTGCGTCTTCGAGCTTAAGCTCTTGCAGGCAGAGCGCATCGGGCTGGTGGGTCTTCAGCCAATCGAGCACATGCGGCAAGCGGACAGTGAGAGAGTTAACGTTCCATGCGGCGAGCTTCATCAACTATTTCGCCGCATCGGCTTCGGCCTTGGGCTTGGCGGCTTCTTTGACGGGCTCAGGTTTCGGCTGGGCATTACGGAGCACCGACTTCGGAATATCTTTGGGATAGCCCGCCTCGGTAATGGCCGCGTTCCAGTCGCTTTCTTCAAACCCTTTTTTGCTGGTGGCACCAATCGTCAAGGTGGGCACAGTCTGCGATTTGATGGTTTCGGCGAGCATCTTGCGCGCGTCGGGATCGCGGTCGATATTTTTATCGCTAAAGGGTACGCCGCGTTTATTCAAAAACGCGCGGGCTGCCACGCAGGGATCGCAATCATTGCCGTAGAGCGTGATGGGGTTTGCCGCCACTACTTTTTTGAGCTCAAAGGGCATTGTGTCGGCTTCAATCACATTGTTACCGAGCCGCTTGGTTTCTACTTTTCTGGCATCTTTCGGTGCGGGCACGTCGGAGTAAGTCACGCGGCCGTCTTTATCAATCCATTTGTAAAGGCCCTGCGCGCTGGCCACGGCCGCAAAGGAGGCGAGGGCGACAAAGAGTGAAAATTTGGACACGATTGATTTCATAGACCCTCAAAAACAGTTAGGTTGGTACACAGCTAACGCGCTCGATAGTGGATTAGCCGACGGCCAACTGCATCCCATTATGCCGTAACAGCGCATCGAGCTCGGGCTTACGGCCCCGGAAGGCGATGAAGGATTCCATCGCCGGGCGGCTACCGCCGCGCCCGATGATTTCGCGGCGAAATCTAGCACCGGTTTCGGCGCGTGCCGCACTCGTTTCTTCGAAGGCCGCATAGGCATCGGCGGACAGTACCTCGGCCCATTTGTAGCTGTAATACCCAGCCGCATAACCACCGCCAAAAATATGTGAAAACGCGTGCGTCACGCGGTTAAATTCTGGGTACTGCACCACCGCAACGTCGCGGCGCACCGAAGCGATCAGTGCGGCTAGGCCATCGTGCGCGGGGTCAAAATCAGTGTGGAGCCGCATATCGACTAACGCAAATTCGAGCTGTCTCACCATGCCCATGCCAGCCTGAAAATTTTTAGCCGCCTGCATTTTTTCGTATAGCGCGCGTGGCAGGGTGGCACCGGTTTCAACGTGCCGCGTCATCTGTTGCAGCACATCCCATTCCCAACAAAAATTTTCCATAAATTGGCTCGGCAGCTCCACCGCATCCCACTCCACGCCGTTAATGCCCGATACGCCGAGCTCGTCAACTTCGGTGAGTAGCTGATGCAGGCCGTGACCGAACTCGTGGAATAAGGTGATGACTTCGTTGTGCGTAAAAAGTGCTGGCTTACCGGAGACGGGGGCGGAAAAATTGCACGTTAAATAAGCGACCGGGTGCTGAATGTGGCTGGCCAATTTGCGGCGATTGATCGCATCATCCATCCACGCGCCGCCGCGCTTGCCTTCGCGCGCATAGAGATCGAGATAGAACTGGCCCACCAGCGTGCCATCACGCTGCCTAACATCGTAAAAACGTGCATCGGTGTGCCAGGTAGCGGCGGGGGCGGCGGTGAGTGTGAGGCCGTACAACGCCGTAATAACGCCAAAAAGCCCCGCCAATACTTGTGTTTCGGGGAAATACTGTTTTAGCTCTTGATCTGAAAACGCGTAGCGTTGTTGACGTAATTTCTCGGCGGCGTAGGCAACATCCCACGCGTTAAGTTTAGAAATGCCCAGTGTAGCGCGCGCAAATTCGCTTAATTCACGCCAGTCTTTTTCGGCGAATGGCTTCGCGCGTGCGCTCAAATCGCGCAAAAACGCAATCACAGCGGCGGGTGAATCAGCCATCTTGGTGGCGAGGGAGACTTCGGCAAAATTATTAAAGCCCAGTAGGCTTGCTGCCTCTTTACGCAGCGCCAATATCTCGATCATCACAGCGGAGTTATCCCACGCGGTGTTTTCGCCAAGCTCGGAGGCGCGCGTAACAAAGCCGCGATAAAGCCGCTCGCGCAGCGGCGCATGTGACGCGTATTGCATCACGGGCAAATAGCAGGGGGCATGCAGCGTGAGCTTCCAGCCTGCCCGGCCCTCGCTTTCGGCTGCCGCACGTGCCGTCGTGATGACGTCAGCGGGCACGCCGGCGAGTTCGGCTTCGTGTTCAACCCAATACGCGTAGCCCTTCGTGGCATCGAGCACGTGATCGCCAAAGCGCGCCGACAGCGAAGACAGGGCCGCTTGGATTTCTTGGAAGCGCGCTTTTTCGCTGGGACCAAGCTCGGCACCGCCTAAACGAAAATCGCGGATCTCGTTGTCGAGCACTTGAATTTGTGTAGGCGTTAATTGCAAATCGCCTGAAGATGCCCGCAGTTGCTTGTATTTGGCGTAGAGCCGCTCATCTTGCGCGAGTGCCGACCAAAACGCGGTCACACTTGGGAGCGTGCCGTTGTAGGCCTCGCGCAGGTCGGGCGCATTCGCCACCGCGTTTAGGTGGCTGGCAATACTCCACGCGCGCGAGACTCTTTCGGTCACGTCGTCTAGTGGCGTGATGACGTTGGCAAAGCTCGGTGCCGCCGTGGCGGAGGCGACCTGTTCGATTACGGCATTCGCATCCGCAATGAGCTCGGCCATCGCGGGCGCAATCAGGGCGGGGGAAAACGCGGCAAATTTCGGTAACCCAGAAAAATCTAACAGTGCATTCATCGTGACCCCTTTGCCAATTTAAGCTTGAAAAACCACGCGGCCCGCCACCACGGTGTGCGAGACGCGGCCTTGTAATTCACGCCCCAAGTACGGCGTATTTTTACCCTGCGAGACCAAGGTTTCGCGCGTCACGGCCCAGTAAGCGCGAGGGTCAAAAATAACCAAATCGGCAGGTGCGCCAAGTACCACGCGGCCTTGCGCTTTTGCCAACACGGCCGCCGGATTAGCACTCACTTTGGCAAGCGCTTGCGGGAGTGAAATTTTTTGCAGCTCCGCCCATTTCAGCGTGAGCGAGAGCAGTGTTTCCAAGCCCGATGCCCCCGGCGGCGCTTCGCCGAAGGGCACATTTTTTTCATCATCATCAAGCGGGGTATGGTCCGAGCAAATCGCGTCAATCGTGCCGTCAATCACGCCGGCCGACAGCGCATCGCGATCCGACGGTGCGCGCAAGGGGGGCGAAAACCGATACTGCGAATCGAAGTAACCGATGTCGCGATCAGTCAGTAATAAATGATGAATGCCCACGTCGCAGGTGAGCGACAATTTTTCGACCTTGGCCGCGCGCACGAGCGCCACACCGGCTGCCGACGACAAGCGCGCCAAATGCACGCGCGCCCCGGTTGCCCGCATGAGGGTAACAATGGTGGCAATCGCGACTTCTTCCGCACACACGGGAATACCCGCGAGGCCCAAGCGCGTGGCGACTTCGCCATCGTGCGCGATGCCGCCGCGCGCGAGATGCGCGTCTTCCGGGCGCAGCCAGACGGTGAAGCCGAAGGTAGCCGCGTATTGCAGCGCCCGGTACAGCACATTGGTGTCCACGATATTGTGGCGCGCCTGAAAAAATCCGATGCAACCGGCCTCGGCAAGCTCGACCATCTCGGTCAGTTTTTCGCCTTGCAAGCCTGCCGTGAGTGCGCCGAGTGGGTAGATGCGCGCTTGGTTTAGCGTCCAACCGCGTCGCTTCACCATCTCGACTAAGCCGGGCTCATCGAGCACGGGGTCGGTGTCTGGCGGGCACACGAGTGAGGTGACACCACCGGCGGAGGCGGCGAGTAATTCGGTTTCGAGTGTGGCGCGATGCTCCGCCCCCGGCTCACGTAATCGCACCGATAAATCGACCAGGCCGGGTGCGACAATTTTATTGCTGGCATCAATGATTTTGTCCGCGCTAAAACCCTCAAACACCGCGCCAATGCTCACGATTTTGCCATTGTCGACATAGACATTGGCGGTGCGATCAAAGCCACTGGCCGGGTCAATCACGCGGCCGTTACAGATGGCGAGCTTCATGCGGCACCCCCGCTCACCATCGCCATCACGGCCATGCGTACCGCGATGCCGAATGTGACCTGCGGCAAAATCACCGCCTGCCTGCCATCGGCAATCGTGGAATCAATCTCGACCCCACGATTCATCGGCCCCGGATGCATCACAATCGCATCGGCTTTCGCGCGCGACAGTTTTTCCGCCGTTAAGCCGTAGCTCTTAAAGTATTCGTGGGCCGAGGGCAGCAGCGGGCCTTCCATGCGCTCGCTTTGTAGGCGCAGCATCATCACCACATCGCAGCCTTCTAGCCCACGTTTCATATCGTGAAAAACCGAGACCCCCATGCGCTCCACATCCGGCGGGATCAAGGTCTTGGGGCCGATCACGCGTACATCGGGGCAGCCTAAGGTGGTGAGCGCGTGAATGCCTGATCGCGCCACCCGCGAGTGCAGCACGTCACCGACGATAGCGACACTTAAATTGTGGAACGATTTTTTGTAATGCCTGATCGTGTACATATCGAGCAAGCCCTGCGTGGGATGCGCGTGGCGGCCGTCACCGGCGTTGACCACGGCCACGTTTGGGCGGTGGGTATTGACGTGCTGCGCGATCAAGTGTGCGGCACCCGATGAAGCGTGGCGCACAACGAATAAATCGGCATCCATCGCGGCGAGATTATCAATCGTATCAATGAGTGACTCGCCCTTGCTGGTGGATGAGGCGTTGATGTTGAGGTTAATCACATCGGCCGATAAGCGCTTGGCGGCGATCTCGAAGGTGGTGCGGGTGCGGGTGGAGTTTTCAAAAAATAAATTGAAAACTGATTTGCCACGCAAAAGCGGCACTTTTTTTACATCGCGATCACCCACGCTCACAAATTGATCGGCGCTGACCAAAATTTCCTCAATCAGCGGGCGCGACAGCCCCTCGATGGTGAGTAGGTGGCGGAGTTTTTTGCCAGCCGTAAGCTGGGGATTGGCTGTGAGCAAAGCGGGCTCCTATTTTTTGAGGTTAGTTTTTTCGTTGAGACTAAAGGCAAGCGTGGCCACGCCATTCACCATGGTTTCGATCAGCGCTAACTTTTGCTCGTCCGGTAGTGCCAGCGTGAGAGCAGAAAAATCGGCCGCAAACGGCAGCTCGCGCCCGCCACGATCCACCAAGCAGGCAAGTTTCACGCTCGCAGGCCGGCCAAAATCGTAGAGCTCGTTTAAGGCCGCGCGCACGGTGCGGCCCGATTGAATCACGTCGTCCACCAGCAAAATATGGGCGCCCTCAACGTTGAACGCAATATCCGTTGCGCGCTTTTGGTGGTGTAGCCCAATCGCGCCAAAATCATCGCGATGTAAAGTGACGGCGAGCTTGCCGATAGGCAGACTGCCGCCGCGCGCGTGCGCCAAACGCTCGGCCACCCACACGCCACCGGTGTGGATGCCGACGATCACGGTAGCCGCCGGTAGGCCGCGAATTTGTTCGGCGAGCGTGGCAATCAGTATGTTGGCGTCAGGTGTGGCGGGAGCAAAGTTAGGCGGCATCACGCGTCCGTTTCAAGTCGTCAAAATAAGACTGCAAAATAATTTGGGCCGCCACGGCATCAATAGATTCTTTTTGCGCGCGACCGTGCACGCCTTGCTCGGCGAGCTTGGAGCCCGCCTCCGCAGAGCTTAAAAATTCATCGACAAAGGTAACCGGGAGCTTAAAATTTTCACGCATCCGATTGCCGAATTTACGCGCGACGGGGGCTAATTCGTGCGCGCTGCCGTCTTCGTTACTGGGCTCCCCCACCACCAGCGCGCAGGGCTGCCATTCGCGAATCAGCGCGGCTACGGCCGTCATGCGCGCCTCGTTTGAGTCCGCGTACACGACCGTATGCGGGTGCGCGACACCGAGCAACATATCGCCCACGGCAACCCCGACGCGCTTTAGCCCAAAATCAAAGCCAAGCACAGAGCCGATGGTGGGGAGCTTATGCATGGCCAGCAACATCGGAAAAATTGCCAAAGTCTAAGCCCAGTAAGCCCATCGCGGCGTTTAGCCGCTCGCCAATCGGCACGCCAAAAATAAGCTCCGGGTCGGCGGCGACACTAAGCCAGCCGTTGCGAGAAAATTCATCTTCAAGCTGCATGGGCCCCCAGCCGGCATAGCCTAGGGTGACAATCGCGCGTGTGGGGCCATCGCCGCGTGCGATAGATTCCAAAATATCGCGCGAGGTGGTGAGGCCCATATCGCTATCGACTTTTAACGTGGATGCCCAATTGCCGAGTGGCTCATGCAGCACAAAGCCGCGATCAGGCATCACCGGGCCGCCGAATTGCACGGGGGTTTGCATCAGTTTTTTATCCGCCGAGCGAATGTTGACTTCGTTAAAAAGCTCGGCCCACGTCAGATCGAGCGCGCGATTGACGATGAGCCCGATCGCACCTTTATCGTTGTGCTCACAAATAAAGGTGAGCGATTTCGCAAAAATCGGGTCGGCCATGCCGGGCATGGCGATGAGGAAATGATTCGTGAGATTGATAGAATCTGTTTTGGCTGACATGTTTGCTCGTATTTTTCAATTGAATTTTACGCCCAAACTCCGCATCCGGCGCGCATTCTCGCGATAACCCCTGCTTGAACGGTTCTCAATGAAACAGACGCTTTTTTGGTTTCGCCGCGATTTACGCACGCATGACAATGCCGGCCTATCGCGCGCGCTGCAATCGGGCGGCAAGGTGACCTGCATTTTTGTGTTTGACCGCGCGATTTTGGATGCGCTGCCTAACAAGGCAGATCGACGCGTCGAGTTCATTCACGCCAGTGTGGCCGAGCTAAAGGATGCGATTGAATCGCTTGGTGGCGAGCTCATCGTAAGCCACGCTTTTGCGGCGCAAGAAATACCGAGTATCGCCCGAAAGCTCAATATCGACCAGGTATTTGCCAATGAAGACTATGAGCCCGCCGCACGCAAACGTGATGCGACAATTGCCGCCGCGCTCGCCGAAAACGGCGTAAGTTTTCATCTCGTAAAAGACACGGTTATCTTTGAAAAATCAGAAATCCTTACGCAAGTAGGCGGCACGTTTAGCGTATTCACGCCCTACAAACGGGCGTGGCTAAAGCGGCTTGCCGACCGTGACTTGGCGGCGCATGAGGTGGCTTCCTTTGCTCGCGCATTCGCGAAGCCGCCAAAGAAATCCGCCATGCCAGCGCTCGCCGCCATGGGCTTTTTGCCGACCAATATCAAAGCGCACATTACCCCCGGCATGGGCGGGGCTGACGCCGCCTTCGGTGAATTTTTATCGCGCATCGCGGGCTACGACGAGGCGCGAAATTTCCCCGCGATTAAGGGGGTCTCGTACCTTGGCGTACACAATCGCTTTGGCACGATTTCGGTTCGTGCGCTCGCCCGTGCGGCCTACGCCCAGACCATCGGCAAGTCCAATCCCGGCGCCGAGACTTGGCTCGCCGAGCTCATCTGGCGTGAGTTTTATTTTCAAATTTTATGGCATCACCCGCACGCGGCCACTGGCGCGTTTCGGCCGATGTACGATGCCATTGCGTGGCGCAATGACGCTCGCCACTTCGCGGCTTGGTGCAACGCGCACACCGGCTACCCAATCATTGATGCCGCGATGCGCCAGATTAACCAGACCGGCTATATGCACAATCGGCTCAGGATGATTGTGGCGAGTTTTTTAACGAAAGATTTGCTGATCGACTGGCGCTTGGGTGAGAAGTATTTCGCTGACAATCTGAACGACTTTGACCAATCCGCCAACAACGGCGGCTGGCAATGGGCCGCCTCGACCGGCTGCGACGCGCAGCCTTACTTTCGGATTTTTAATCCCGTTACGCAGTCGGAGCGTTTCGACCCTGCCGGAAAATTTATTCGCCGTTATGTGCCGGAATTAGCGGATGTACCGGATAAATTTATTCACGCGCCATGGACTATGCCGCCGCTTGCGCGCCAAGCGATTGGGCTTGACGCACGCTACCCGGCGCCGATTGTTGACCATGCCGTTGAGCGCGAAAAGGCGCTCGCGATGTACAAGGCGGTACGCGAGGCGTAGGCTGAAAACCCCCGTGGTTATTGAGGTTTGGGCGAATTACCGATTAGCGACTTGATGATAACCAAGGCCACCACGAGTGCTAACAATTGCGCGAGGAGGAAGGCGGGCGCGTCCGCTGGCCGAATGCCGGCGAAAGATTCACTCGCCGCACGTGCGAGTGTGACAGCAGGGTTTGCGAACGAGGTCGACGCGGTAAACCAATACGCCGCCGTGATGTAGCCGCCGACGGCAAACGCCACCGCGTGGCTTCGGAACTTGGCCACCAGTGCGATTACCAGCAAGAGGCCCAAGGTAGCGACGAACTCAGAAAATGCTTGGGCAAAGCCGGTGCGGATTTTGCTCGATGCCGTAAAAAGCGGCAGCGCAAACATGGTGTGTGCCGCCGCCACACCCGCATAAGCGCCCGCAACTTGCGCGAGTACGTAGGCCGGCACCACGCGCCACGTGAGCTCGCCACGCGCGGCGCAGAGCAGCGTGACGACGGGGTTAAAGTGCGCTGATATTGGCTCAAACGCCAATATCAGCGCGACTAATCCCGCGCCGGTGGCGAGTGTATTGGCAAGGAGTGCAATCGCCACATTGCCACTCGCGAGCCGCCAGGCCATGATGCCGGAGCCAACCACAATAGCCAGTAAAAACGCCGTGCCCAAGCCCTCGGCTAGGAGCCGCTGCGAGAGGCGAGGCGCGCTCATGCGTGCGGTGCGATTTTTTGCAGGGCAGCGTTGCGCGTGGTGCGATCCATGGTCTCGATGGGGAGTGCTACGAGGGCTTCGATATGCGTTTTGATTTTGTTGAATACGCGATCAAAGGCAGCGCGTTTGATCTCGTCCGAACCCATTTCAGCGGACGGATCGGGAAAGCCCCAATGCGCGCTCGCCGGATGCCCCGCCCAAAACGGGCAGGATTCACCCGCCGCGTTATCGCATACCGTGATGATGATATCCATCGTCGCAGCACCCGGTTTGGCAAACTCATCCCATGATTTGCTGCGATAGCTATCGGCCGGAAAGCCAAGCTGGGCGGCCTTTTCCAGCGCAAAGCGATTCGGCGCGGCCTTCGGCTGACTGCCTGCGCTGTAAGCCTGAAAGCGGCCCTTGCCGAGTTTGTTTAAGAGCGCCTCGGCCATCACGGAGCGGGCGGAATTGTGGGTGCAGATGAAGAGGACGTTAAGCATGGGGTGTCGATTCTGTTTGGCGGTTAATCTTCATGGTGCCTCCTTAGGCATTTTCAAACTTACGCGCGCCGAAGCCCGTGTTGGCCGAGCGGCAATTAAAAACTGTCGCCCCGGCGTAGGCCGGGGTCTAAGCTCGTCGCAAATCCACCAACCTAAAATTGGATCCCGGCCTTCGCCGGGACGACATGCTTAGGTAGTGCCATGCAAAGAAAGCGCCGTCGTTCTCAGGCTCAACACGAAACCGCTAACAACATGACTTTGCCACGGCCTTTTTCACCATCTCAATTTTCGCCATCGGCACGCAACAAGCCGATGCCGCAGCAGGCTTGGCGGGCTCGCTGCCAAACATCGGCACG
>JAYVGG010000141.1:0-12277 GCA_043772475.1 Burkholderiales bacterium | reverse complement strand
CTTCACGCGCTGCGTTGCTCGGCGACTCTCAACGGGAAACCAAACGACTCGCTTATGGCGACCACGCATCAATTTATTTATATCGTTCCCGCCCCGACTACGGCATTCGAGGGCAGGCTACAGCAGGAATCCAGTGTCGTTCGTCGCGCAGCACGCAAGCTTTCTTATTGCCCACCCTAAACTTGTCATCCCGAGCGCAGCCGAGGGATCTGCTTTTAGTTAGCACGCTGCCAATCCCGTCATTGCAAAACCCCAACAACCATGCCGCTTTCCAGACATTTAACGAACACAAAACTACTGTGCCATCTTTCATCGAATCCACCATCGCGCGCATAAAATCCGCCGCCGCCACCAAGACCCCACTCGCTATTCACGGCGGCAACTCCAAGGCTTTCTACGGTGGTGCTATCCAAGGCGAATCGCTCGACATGCGCGCTTACGCCGGCATCATCGAGTATGAGCCGCGCGAGCTAGTGCTCACCGTGCGTGCGGGCACGACGCTCGCCGAAATTGATGCGGCGCTCGCCGCCGAGCGGCAGATGCTCGCCTTCGAGCCGCCACAGTTTGCGGTGGGTGCCACCATCGGTGGCGCGGTGGCATCCGGCTTATCCGGGCCGCGTCGCGCCTACGCGGGGGCTGTGCGTGATTTTATTCTCGGCACGCGCATCCTCAATGGCCTCGGTGAAGACTTGCACTTTGGTGGCCGCGTGATTAAAAACGTGGCGGGCTACGATGTCTCGCGCTTGCAGGCGGGTGCGATGGGAACACTCGGCGTGCTGCTCGATCTCTCGTTCAAAGTATTGCCGATGCCCGCCTCTGAAATCACGCTGCGCTTTGCCTGTGACGACGCGAGTGCGATTCAAAAAATGAATATCTGGGCGGGCCAACCGCTGCCGCTTTCGGCCACGCGCTGGCACGCGGGCGTGCTCGATGTGCGCTTGTCGGGCACCGTGGCGGGTGTGAAAGCGGCGCGTGAAAAACTCGGTGGTGATATCGTTGATAGCCCGGAACCCAAGGCGGGGCGCGGGCTTTGGGCAGATTGCCGCGATCATCAAGAGGCGTTTTTTGATGGTGCGGCACCGCTCTGGCGTATATCCATTCCCGCCACCACCGCCCCCATCTTGCCCGATCACGCGCAACTCATCGAGTGGGGTGGGGCGCTACGCTGGCTGCGCGGTGAATTTGACGCGAAGGTTCTGCGAAGCGACGTGGCCGCGCGCGGCGGGCACGCCACGCTATTTCGCGGCGGCGATAAAGCGGCCGGTGTTTTTCACCCCGTCGCCCCGGTGCTCACAAAAATTCATCGCGATCTCAACGCCGCGTTCGACCCCGCGCAGATTTTAAACATTGGCCGAATGGATAACCTTTAATCACCATGCAAACCAATCTCACCCAAGCCATTAAAGACACGCCCGAAGGCCGCGAGGCCGAAGCTATTTTAGGGAAGTGTGTTCACTGCGGCTTTTGTCTCGCGACGTGCCCCACCTACAATTTGCTCGGCGACGAGCTTGACTCACCGCGCGGCCGTATTTATTTGATGAAAGAAATGCTCGAAGGGGCAAAAGTCACCCAAGAAACGCAGCTACATCTTGATCGCTGCTTAACCTGCCGCGCCTGCGAATCGACCTGCCCGTCTGGTGTGCAGTACGGCCGCCTCGTTGATATTGGTCGCGAAATGGTCGAGCGTGAAGTGCCGCGCAGCCTGAAAGATTGGCTCACGCGAAGTGTGCTGAAAAACGCACTACCGCAAACCGCCTTATTCGGCGCGACTCTTGCGGTAGGTCGGATGTTTAAGCCACTGCTGCCCGCAGCACTCGCTAAAAAAATCCCGGCGAAACGTGATGCTGGCCTCTGGCCCGAAACCACGCACGCACGCAAGATGCTGGTGCTCGCAGGCTGCGTGCAGCCCGCGATGGCACCCTCAATCAACACCGCCACGGCGCGTGTGCTCGATAAGCTTGGGGTTACGCTCATCACCGCACCGAGTGCCGGCTGCTGCGGCGCGATTGCTCACCACTTAAACGACGCGCACCAAGCGCACGCCGCCATCAAACGCAATATCGACGCCTGGTGGCCCTACGTGATGGATGGGGTGGAAGCGATTGTGATTACCGCATCGGGCTGCGGCACCATGGTGGCCGAGTACGGCCATACGCTGCGTGACGATGCTTGCTATGCCGAGAAAGCCGCAAAAATATCGGCACTTTTTCGTGATGTTAGTAGCGTGATTGCCGCCGAAAAAAATGCCCTCGGAAAATTATTACAAGCCGCAAAACCTGCGAGCACCAAGCTCGCCTTTCACGCCCCGTGCAGCCTGCAACACGGCTTGCAAATTAAAGGGGTGGTAGAAGGCCTGCTACGTGATGCGGGCTTTGAATTAACCGCCGTACCCGAAGGCCACCTCTGCTGCGGCTCGGCGGGCACTTACTCAATCACCCAGCCCGCACTCTCGCAACGCTTACTCACCAACAAAATCGCAGCGCTTGAGTCCGGCGCGCCCGCGATGGTGGCAACGGCCAATATTGGCTGCCTCGCCCATATTGAGGGCGGGCTTAACGCGAGCACTGGCACGCCAATTCAACATTGGATAGAATTACTCGACGCACGCTTACGCTAACGGCGAAAAATAACGGTAAGGAAAGCCATGACAATCACTAATGAACAACTCGCAGAACTGCTCGTCGGCATCACGCGCGGTCAGCAAGCGATCATCGACGCGATTGAGTCTGAGACTGCCGGCTGGCGCAATACGCACCTGCTACCGAAGCTTAATACCGCGTCCAATATCAGGCTCGCTATTCCTCGCTTAATCGACGTACCCGCGCGCATTTTGCTGCGCTCGCAAACGCGGGTGCCGATGGATGCGGAGGCGATTGCGCTCATGCTCGACATCGCGATGGGTGCAGCGCCCACACCTGAGACCGTGGCCGCCGCCCCGGCTCCGGCAAAAGCCAAAGACGAAGACTTAGATTTTTTTGCCAACTAAGATCGTCGTGCAATAAAAAAGGGCGCGAAATTCGCGCCCTTTTTTTCACCCGAGACTGGCGTGGTTACTTGTTCTTCAAGCATTCTTTCATGAAATTCGGGCGATCCGTAGGAGCCGCACCAGACGATTTGAAATCGGTGCTGCACTGCGCCATACGGTTTGCTTTTTGCGCCTTAGGGCTCACTTTTTTGGCGGGCTTTTTCGCTTTTTGTTCTTTCTTACACTGGGTGATGAAATCTTTCTTTTCAGCACCTTTCAAACCAGCCGCTTGCTTAGCGCAGTTTGGCGCAGCAGCAGAAGCAATCGTGGAAACAGCGCTCAAGGGCAAGGCGAGGGCAAGTGCTAGTAGAATCTTTTTCATAATGGGCTCCAATGCAAAAAGTAAATAGGGTGGGAAAAAAAGGGCAAAACCAAGATCACCGAGGCGTATTTAATCACAAATCCACCTCCTGCCCATGGGTGGTAAAGCGTTTTGACTGGGGAATACGTTGACACGCCCCCACGAACTTAATACCAGCGAAGAGGCCGGTGTGCGCTTTTTGCACTTCGGCTCTGAGTGGGTACAAGGGGCCATGCGGATCGCGCGCCCCTACGCGCTCGAGCTCATCTACACCCGCGAGATGATGGCCTGCCTCCTGTTTCGTGAGCCGCCGTGGCCTAAACGCGTGCTGCAAATCGGCTTGGGGGCGGGCTCGCTCACCAAATTCTGGTGGCGGCATTTCCCGCTCACTACGCAGAAAATTATTGAGATCAATGAATCCGTCATACACATGGCGAACCAAGCATTCAAGCTCCCGGCGCAAGATGGCCGCATCGAAATCGTCATTGGCGATGGCGTGACGTGGATTAAGGACGCCCGCGAAAAGTTCGATTGCATTATGGTCGACGGCTACGATGAGCACGCCCGCTTCGGCGCCCTCGGCACCGAAGATTTTTATATCGACTGCCGTGAGCGGCTCGCCCGTGACGGCATCTTGGTGCTCAATTTATTCGGCCGCAGCCGTGGCTACCAAAAGCAGATCGATGCATTAATAAGCGCATTCGGCGGTAAACCTGAGCGCGTGCTCGCACTGCCGCCTGTCGAGGGCGACGGTGGGGGCAATGCGATTGTGCTCGCGGCCACCCGGGCGCTCGAAGGTGATAGCGAGGCAATGCGAAAAGCCGCCGCGTGGCTACATACGCAGACGGGCTTGAATTTGAAGGCGACGGTGACGCGGATTGAATCGGTGCGGGGTGGGTAGCCTGAGAGTTGGAACGCCAGCACTGGCGAGGGGGTTTGGCAATGCACCGCCCGAGCGACCCACCAACAAATTGTTATTGCGTCGAACGACGCAATAGAGTGGCGTTCGCTGCATGAGGCGCTGCCAGTTTCGCGCAATCACTTAAAACTTGTCATCCCGAGCGTAGCCGAGGGATCTGCTTTTCGTGGTGTGGCGCGACGGGATTTGCCGCCCGCGTGTCGCCTACGCGTGCGTGGAAATAGACCCGGTAGCGTGCAAGCAAAAGCAGATCCCTCGGCTACGCTCGGGATAACAGGCTATGTGCCAAGATGGCTCAAACGCCAATAAGGGCGCGGTGTTTGAAGATTGTGCGCGAGCCCTGCCACATCATTGATAATGCCGCATGGCTATCCTCCTCCCCGCACTCGGCGCTTGCAAAGGCATCACCCCCGGTGAGCGCCGCTGTGCTCTGCGATTGCAACAAAAACTCGAAGACGATTACTTAGTCTGGTACGACGTGCCTGTCGGCCCCGCGAACGCGCACCCGGATTTTGTGGTGCTGCACCCGCGCCGTGGCATCTTGATTTTGGAAGTGAAGGACTGGAAGCGCGAGACGATTGTGGGTGGCGATAAAACAAGCTTTGAAATAAATACCAATCAAGGCCGCAAGCACGTCCCCAACCCGCTCGAGCAAGCGCGCCACTACGCGCACGCGGTGGCCGACGCGCTCAAAAAAGACCCGCAGCTTATTTTTGCCGACGGCAAGCTTATGGGGCAGTTGCTATTCCCGTGGAGCTACGGCGTGTGTCTGCCCAACATCACGCGGCGTGATTTTGACGAAGGCGGGCTCAACGATGTGATCCCGGCCAATCGCGTGATTTGCAAAGATGAGATGACCGAGTCGGTGGATGAGGAAGCGTTCCAACAACGCCTGTGGGAAATGTTCACACTGCGCTTTAAGGGCGCGCTCAGCCTGCCGCAGATTGATCGTATTCGCTGGCATATGTTTCCCGAATTTCGTATCGCACCCCGGCAGGCCGATCTCGGTCTGGTTGACGACGACACACCCCTAGTCGCCATCCCCGATCTCATGCAGGTCATGGATTTACAGCAAGAGCAGCTCGCGCGTAGCTTAGGCGATGGGCATCGTGTGGTGCATGGCGTGGCGGGCTCCGGCAAGACCCTGATCCTCGGCTATCGCGCGCTGCATCTGGCGGCGATATGCGTGAAACCGATTTTGATTCTCTGCTACAACCGCAAGCTCGCCGATAAGCTTGCCTACCTGATAAAGCAAAACAAGTGCGACGATAAGGTGGTGGTAAAGAGCTTTCATCAATGGTGCCACGCGCAGTTAACGACCTACAACATCGGGCTGCCCACCAAAACAAATGACGATAAATTTTTTGCCGACATGGTGGATCGCGTCATTAATGCAGTCGATCACGCGCATATTCCCAGCGGCCAATACGATGCCGTGCTCATCGACGAAGGCCATGATTTCAAGCCCGAATGGTTCAAGCTGGTCGTGCAAATGGTCAACCCGGCGAGTCAGTCGCTACTGGTGCTCTACGACGATGCCCAGTCGATTTATCAAAAAAACACGCGCCATAAATTCAGCTTCAAAAGCGTCGGTATTGAGGCGCAAGGCCGCACAACGGTATTCAAAATCAACTACCGCAACACCAAAGAAATTTTGCGCGTCGCGCAGCGCTTCGCCGCCGATCTCTTAACCGCGCACGACACCGACGAAGACCACGTCCCCACCGTCTCCCCGGTCGCGATTGGCCGCAGTGGGGTGCCGCCGTTATTTATCCAGCTTCCCACCCTGGCCGATGAAAACACATGGATCGCGAATCACCTCAAAACCGCGCATGAAGACGGAATGCCCTGGCACAACATGGCCGTGCTCTACCGCGAATACGCCCCCACCGCGCAGTCACTGCTAAAGACGCTTGCCCGCGAAGGCGTGCCCGCAACATGGCAAAAACAAATGCAGTTCGCGCCGAGCCAAGACAGCGTAAAAATAATTTCCATGCATTCCTCCAAGGGGCTTGAATTCCCGCTCGTCGTGATTGCCGGCCTCGGCCATATCGCCCCCACCGTGGAAGAAGAGCCCGAAGAGGCGCGCCTACTCTACGTCGCCATGACACGCGCCACGAACACGCTGGTGATGACGGCTGATGCGGAGACAAAGTTTACCGAGAGGGTGAGGGCGGCGGTGGCGGTGGGTTAGGTGGCTTGGGTGGGTAAAGAAGGGTCGGCTGCGTTCGTAGTCGATCACATGCGGGACTGAATTTGGAGGCGACGGTGGCGCAGATCGAATCAGTTTCGGGTGGGTGACTGGCTGGAGAGGCAATAGGGGCGAGGAGTTTGGCGTTTTTATCAGCGCCCCCGAGCCGTATCAATGCGGCAAAAGCAAACGACGCGTGAGCAAAAAAACACTTGACAAAAGTAGCCCACAGGCTACAATGCGCCCATGCAGATGCGTACCACTACCACCTACGATGACTGGATAAACGGTCTGCGCGACGGGCGCATCCGCGCACGAATCCTCGTGCGGGTAGATCGGTTGCTGCACGGCAATCCCGGTGAGCACCGCAACCTGACCGATGGTGTCACCGAACTGAAAATGAATTTTGGCGCGGGCTATCGGGTGTACTACACCGAGCGCGGTTCGGAGATCATCATTTTGTTGGCGGGTGGCGACAAGTCATCGCAGTCGGCCGATATTGCCAAAGCCATCGCGCTCGCAAAAGACATTTAGGAGAAATAATCATGGCAACACGCGTAAAAAAAGTCGCAGCGAAAACCATCACGGCGCCCTATGACGTCACCAAGTATTTGCGTACACCCAAAGAAATGGCGCTCTATCTTGACGCGTGGCTTGAAGATGCACCCGACGATGTTTCAGGCATTGCCCGCGCACTTGGTGACATCGCCCGCGCAAAGGGTATGGCGCAGGTGGCGAAGGAGTCTGGGCTTAGTCGCGAGAGCCTTTACCGTGCGCTGAGTGAGGATGGCAACCCTAGCTTTGTCACGATCCTCAAGGTCACCCGCGCGCTGGGATTGCGGCTGCACGCTGAGGCGGCGTAGCAGGGGAGTTGCATGGGTTCAGGTGTTGCAAGGAATTTCAAAATTGGGAGTAAGAAATGGGCGATGTAGTGAAGTCCAAAGTGACGGCAGGCGAGTACGAAAGCGAGAGCGACGTTATTCGAGATGGATTGCGGGCACTCATGGCGCGTGATCGGGCAGTAGAGTCATGGTTGCACCAAATAGTTGGCCCCGCGTACGACGCGTTGAAAGCCGACCCATCTCGTGCAGTCACTGCTAATCATGTGCGGCAGCGTCTTGCCAGAGAGCGTGCGAAAACCTAATGCGTTACCGCGTCGTCTTCGCGCTGGGGGCGCGAGCAGCAGCTACTTGAACTGTACCGTTATATCGCGGTTGCGGCCTCGCCCGCGATCGCCGCGTCAGTATTAGACTTTCGCCGTCAGCGCTTTTCACGCAATGAATAATCTTCACCGCGCCGCGCTCAACCTATGCCACGCGGCTTAGGCGATTTTCGCGTGACGTGATGTAGCCATCCACGCAAGACTTTCAGCCGTTGACTCCTTCGGTCGATACTCCGCCGACACCCACCCCGCATAGCCAATCGCAACGATGTGCGCGAATAGCTTCGCAAAATCAATCACCCCCGTCCCTGGCTCATTGCGCCCCGGTGCATCGGCGAATTGAATGTGACCAATGCGCGGCAGGAGTTGTGTGAGCGTCGCTGCAAGGTCATCTCCCATGCGGTGCATGTGATAAAAATCGTATTGCAGCATCGCGTTGGGCTCACCCACCGCGTCTAGTATCGCGATGGTACGCGCAGAGGTCGTGAGAAAAAACCCCGGCACGTCGAAATGATTGAGTGGCTCCACGGTGAGCGTGATGCCTGCCCTCGCGCACGCGCGCGCAGTGTGCCGTAGGTTGGCAATGAGCGTTGCCTCGCACGCGCGCAGGTCTGCATCCGCAGGCGGCACACCGGCTAGGCAATTGATGCGCTTGGTGCCGAGGGCTTCGGCGTAATCAATCGCCTGCGCCACGGCGGCATAAAAATCTGCCTCACGCCCCGGTAAGCACGCCAAGCCAAATTCGCCCTTGGTGGTGTCGCCGGGTGCGATGTTGTGGAGCACGGCAGTTAAGTTAAAGGCATCGAGACGCGCGCGGATTTCGTCGGGGCGGAATGCGTAGGGGAAGTGGTATTCCACACCTGCAAACCCCGCGCGGGCAGCAGCTTCAAAGCGGTCGAGGAACGGGAGCTCGGTAAAAAGAAAACTGAGATTGGCGGCGAAGCGGGGCATGGGTGGCTCATCGAAATCAATTGTTTCGATTGTGCCATATCCGTGGGAAGTCAATAAGGGTGCGGAGTTTCGGCGTTTTGCGGTGCGAAAACTAGATGCGCGCGTGCGTGGCGTGTGACGCGCATCGTGTATCGTGTAAGCCTTCGTTAAACATACTCAGTCAGCCCCCATGTCCGCCCGCGCAATCCCCGCCACACCGCAAGACCCTCCCTCGTCCACACCAGCCGCAAGCCGCGCCCGTCGTGCCTTTCGCATGTTGCTCCCCTACCTGTGGGAATTCCGCTGGCGTGTGGGCTTCGCCTTGCTGCTCCTCATCGCCGCCAAGCTCGCCAATATCAGCGTGCCGCTGGTGATGAAAAACATCGTTGATTCGCTCGATAAATCGCAGGGCATCTTGGCTGTCCCGCTCGCATTGCTGGCGAGTTACGGCCTACTCAGGCTTTCATCCACCGCCTTTGCCGAGCTTCGCGATATCGTGTTCGTGAAAGTCACGCAGAGTGCGATGCGAAAAATTGCGCTCAAAGTATTTCGGCATTTACATGCGCTCTCGCTCAGGTTTCACCTTGAGCGTCACACCGGTGGCGTTACGCGCGACATCGAGCGCGGCACGCGCGGCGTCTCGACGTTGCTTTCCTACATGCTCTTTTCGGTGATCCCGATCTTGCTCGAAATCACCATGGTGACGGTGTTGTTGGCGGCGAAGTTTGATTGGACGTTTGTCGTCATCACGCTCAGCGCCATCGCCGTCTATATCGTCACCACGATTGCGATCACTGAGTGGCGCACCCACCATCGCCGCGCCATGAACGAGCTCGATTCCAAGGCCAACACGCGTGCGATTGATTCGCTCTTGAATTACGAGACGGTGAAGTATTTTGGCAACGAAGAATTCGAAGCCGGCCGTTACGATAAAAATCTCCAGCACTATGAAGTCGCCGCCACCAAGAGCGAAACGTCACTCGGCCTCTTGAACTCCGCGCAGAGCATCGTGATCGCGATTGCGGTCACGTTGCTCATGTGGCGTGCGTCGGTTGGGATTGTCGACGGTAAATTAACGCTTGGCGATCTCGTGATGGTCAATGCGCTGCTGATCCAGCTTTACATCCCACTGAATTTTTTAGGTGCGATGTATCGCGAAATAAGACAAGCCATGACCGACATGGAAAAAATGTTCAAGCTCATGGAGGAAAACCGCGAGATCGCGGACACCCCAAACGCCGCACCCCTCGTGGTGTCTGGGGCGGCGATAGAATTTGATCGCGTTAATTTCGGCTACGACGCGCGTCGGCAAATTTTGCATGACGTGAGCTTTACCGTGCCCGCTGGTAAAACGGTCGCCGTGGTGGGCTCCAGTGGTGCGGGCAAATCGACGCTCTCACGCTTACTGTTTCGTTTCTACGATGTGGGCGCTGAAGGCGGCGCTATTCGCATTGATGGCCAAGACATCCGCACCGTGCAGCAAACAAGTGTGCGCGCCGCGCTCGGCATCGTGCCGCAAGATACGGTGCTATTCAACGACACCATCCGCTACAACATCGCCTACGGCAAACCGGATGCCACCGAGACCGAGATTGTGGACGCGGCACGCCGCGCGCATGTGCTGGAATTCATCGAGCGTTTGCCGGATAAATGGGACGCGATGGTCGGCGAGCGCGGTTTGAAATTATCCGGCGGCGAGAAGCAACGTGTGGCGATTGCGCGAACGCTCCTCAAAAATCCCGCCATCATGATTTTTGATGAAGCCACGTCGGCGCTCGATTCTGCGACCGAAAAAGCGATTCAAGCCGAGCTACGCGAGATCTCGCAAAACCGCTCCACGCTCGTAATCGCCCACCGGCTCTCGACCATCATCGACGCCGATCAAATCCTAGTGATGAGCGATGGCCGGATTGTGGAGCGCGGGAATTTCCGCGAGCTGATTGACGCGAATGGAAAATTTGCGGAGATGTGGAAACTGCAGCAACAGGAGGAGGGTGGTGCGTGAAGGGTCGCAACGGTTAAGCGAGCTTCTTCGCCTCCAGCACTTCCCACCGCCCCATCGCCGCCTCAACATCCTGCGTGATTTTGTCGATGCGAATCGCCATTGCCTTCGCTTCATCCGGCGCTTTCACGTAGATGCTGCCCTCGGCCAATTTGGCTTGCAGTGAGGCCTGCTCTTTTTCAAGCATCGCGATTTTTTCGGGAAGCCCGTCTAATTCACGCTGCTCGTTAAAGCTCATTTTTACTTTGCGTGCGGCCGGTTTTGATGCCACCTGATTGCCTGAAACACTAGCGCTGGTGCCGGTTTCCGGCTGATTGCTCACACGTTGTACGAGCCACTCCGCGTAGCCACCCACGTACTCCTGCACGCGCCCCGCACCCTCAAAGGCGAACACCTGCGTGACCACGTTATCCAAAAATGCACGGTCGTGGCTCACCAAAATCACGGTACCGCTGTACTCTTGAAGCATGGTTTCGAGTAGCTCTAGCGTTTCAATATCTAAGTCGTTGGTGGGCTCGTCGAGAACAAGCACGTTGGCTGGCTTCGCGAATAAGCGTGCGAGCAGCAAGCGATTGCGCTCGCCACCGGAAAGCGATTTCACCTTGGCGCGCGCGCGTTGCGGTGGAAACAAAAAATCGCCAAGGTACGAGATCACGTGCTTTTTGTTGCCGCCGATATCGACAAATTCGGAGCCCGGTGAAATCACATCCGAGAGTGTGGCTTCATCGTCCAACGCCTCGCGGAATTGATCGAAGTACGCCACTTGCAGCATCGTGCCGCGTTTGATTTCGCCGCTATCGGGTGCGAGGTCGGCGAGCATGAGTTTGATGAGCGTGGTTTTACCCGCGCCATTGGGGCCGATGAAGCCGATGCGATCACCACGCTGCAAAATCGCGGAGAAATTTTTGATGAGTACGTTATCGCCAAACGCTTTTGAGACAGATTTGAGCTCGGCCACGATCTTGCCCGAGCGCTCGCCCGCATCGAGCGTGAGGTTAACTTTGCCCAGCACATCGCGGCGCGCCGCGCGCGTGCGGCGTAAATCTTCGAGGCGGCGCACGCGGCCTTCGTTACGGGTGCGGCGCGCTTCCACCCCTTTGCGAATCCAGATTTCTTCTTCTTTGAGCAGCTTATCAAAGCGCGCGTTGTTCTGCGCTTCGGCATTCATCATCTCGGCCTTGCGCCGTTGATACGCTGCAAAGCTACCGGGGAAGCTCGCGAGCACGCCACGATCTAGCTCCACAATACGGGTCGCAAAACTTTCTAAAAATCGCCGATCATGGCTAATCGCAATCACCGCACCATCAAATGATTTGAGTGTGGCTTCGAGCCACGCGATGCCATCGAAATCGAGGTGGTTAGTGGGCTCGTCGAGTAGCAGCAGGGCGGGCTGGCTCACCAGCGCGCGGGCGAGTGCCACGCGTTTTTTCATGCCGCCGGAAAGGGAATCGATAGTCGAATCCGCATCGAGCCCCACGCGCGCAATCGCGTCACTAATGCGCCCCGCGTGCCGCCACGATTCATCATCGTGCGGGTCTTCTTCGGCCAATCCACTTTCAACAGCACTCCCCACCGTGGCACCGTCTTCAAAGGTCGGCTCTTGCAACACATAAGCCACACGCACACCGCGCTCGCGCACCACTTCGCCATCGTCCGGCGAGCTGCTGCCGAGGATTAAACGTAGCAAGCTAGATTTACCCGCACCATTGCGGCCAATGAGCGCGATGCGCTCGCGGGTTTCTACCGA
>JAYVGG010000140.1:0-2377 GCA_043772475.1 Burkholderiales bacterium | reverse complement strand
CAAGCTTAATACCGGCGTGCGCGGCGGATGCCGCTCCAGCCGCTCGCGCGCCAAAGCCAGCAAGCGCGCTGCGTCGCGCTCCGGCGCGAGTAAGCCGATGCAAAGACAGGTGCGCAATTTATCGCGGTTGGCATGCTCCAGGCTCAACACAAATTCCTGCACCCCGGCGCCGCGCACACGCAAAAAACCTTCCAGCTCCAGCAGCAAGCGTTTGATGGAAAACAACAGCGCTTCCACTTGCGTGACTTCTTGCAAAAATTCGATTTGCGTGTGAAAGGTTTCCGGTGGGGTGTGATAAAGACGCACATCGGATGCGACGCCAAAGGCTTGATCGATTTGCTGCAACACCATTGCGCCAAAACGCTGACGCGCGCCGACACGCGGCAAGGCGCGAAATTGGCCTAAGGTTTTGACGGCCAGTGCAGCGAGCGCCGCCTGGGTGTCTGACGGCCAATCGAATAAGCTCAGCGGCAAGCTATGCAAGCGCGTGGGTAATTCTGCCAACTCGGTACAACTGCGTATGCCGGTTTGGGTGAGGCTGGCTTTGGCCAACAGCCAGGCACCCCGTGCGCTCGGCGCTACGCCCAAAACACTGTGATAGCCCAGCTCGTGCAGGCTGCGCCGAATTAAATTGAGTAATTTAGGCAGGCCTTTAAACAGCGATAAACTCGCTTGTACTTCTAGTAGTAAACCTTGTCCGGGCTCTAGGGTGACGGCGGGGGTGAATTGCCCGGCCCAAGTGGCGAGCCGTGCTAGCGCGGCGGCTTCGGCGGATAGATCGCGCGGCACCAGTAATAAATCATCGCATAAGGTTTGCGCGGCGCTGACGCGCATGCCCGCTTCGATCCCGGCTTCCGCTGCCAAAAAATTGGCGGCATGCACCAGTGCGCGGTTGGCTGGGCCATCGGTGATGGCAAAAGCGCGAGGTGGGGCATCGCCGCGCGCGCGGTTAGCTAATTGTAAAGACCAGTCGGGTAGATAAATCGCAATCCACAACATATTGGGCCTTAGTGCGAAACGAAATAGGGTTGCGCACGCGGCGCGGGATGAAACGGCGCGACAGGCTGAGTACGCGCACCCAACATCGCCGGTTCGGCTTGCGCGAAGGTGCGTACCACAATCGGCACGGCCTGCTGCAACAGCGCACCGCGACGCTTGAGGATGCGCACATTTAATGCGCCTTGCGCTGCAGTCAGTTGCAAGCGCAAGGGGGCGGGTGATGCCTCCTGCGTCACCGTGGCCGAGCGAAATAATATGCCGCTGCTTTGTCCGGTTTCGGCGGCGGTTTGCAAGCGCCGCAGCACGCGATAATCGGGACGATAGTTATGAAACTCCGGCCAGGTGATGACCAAACCGCACGCCCCTGAGCGCAAGCTTTGCTCCGCTGTCCATAACACATCGTTGGCGCGCTGGGGGCGGACTACCAAGCACTGTCCGAGATTCACCCGCAGCGTTGCCCAAGCGGGTGCATATAACCAATGCGGTGGATTGATGAGCACGACACCGCGTCCGGCTTGGGTTTGCGCAGCGATGGCGGGTAGGAGCAAAGACAATTCGCCGATGCCTGTTTGCTCATGCAAGATTTCAGTCAAGGCGCCCACTGGCCAACCCGCGCCGGGTAAGACCTGATCCAGCGCGCTAAATCCGCTGGGCAGGCCCGCGCGTTCGGTTTGCGCCAATCTATCGCCGCGCCATATGGCGGGGTGTTGCAGCACGGTATTTAAACCCGGGTTCATGCGCGCCGCACCAAGCCGACATAGCGGCCTTCAATCGCAAAATGCGTGCGCTTGGTATCCACAATAATCGGCGCGAAATCTGCATTCTCGGCATGCAGCTCGATACGCCGTGGCGTGACCTTCAGCCGCTTCAATGTCACCTCGTCATCCAGACGCGCCACGATGATTTGTCCACTCTCAGCCTGTGGCGTGCGATGCACGGCCACCCAATCGCCATCGACAATGCCTGCATCGCGCATGCTCATGCCGTGCACGCGTAAAAGATAATCGGCCGCAGGGTGAAACAGGCCGGGCTCGACCGGATAGTGGCCGAGGATATTTTCTACCGCTAATACCGGCTGA
Organism: Burkholderiales bacterium; assembly: GCA_043772475.1. GTDB lineage: Bacteria > Pseudomonadota > Gammaproteobacteria > Burkholderiales > Usitatibacteraceae > UKL13-2. Next base: position 299 of record JAYVGG010000140.1, on the reverse strand, counting down.
CCCGCCGCCACCCGCCCAATCAAAGGCAAACCCAGATCCGCCGTCAAGCGAATGCCGCGCGCGGTGCCCGGCACATGCAATAGAGCGCCTTTACGCGCCAAGGCCTGGATATGCTTTTCCGCCGCATTCACATTCATCTGAAACGCCTGCGCCAACTCTGCGCGCGTGGGCGCTGAGCCATCGGCCTTAATCGTGGCACGGATGAAATCCAGTATTTCTTGCTGTCTCGGGGTAAGGGGGTCCATAGGTGTATAAATATACACCTAATGAAAAAGGATGCAAGTCTAGCTAGGTTTTAC
>JAYVGG010000139.1:0-3038 GCA_043772475.1 Burkholderiales bacterium | reverse complement strand
GTTCGAGGCCGCCCTCGCCTACGCGCGTGACCGTCAACAATTTGGCAAGCCCATCATCGAGCACCAAACCATCGGCAATATGCTTGCCGATATGCAGGTGAAACTCAACGCCTCGCGTCTCATGATTCACCACGCCGCACGGATGCGAACGGACGACCTGCCCTGCCTCTCCGAAGCCTCACAAGCCAAACTCTACGCCTCCGAAATGGCCGAGTGGGTGACGAGCAAGGCGATTCAAATTCACGGCGGCTACGGCTACCTGCAAGACTACCCCGTTGAGCGCTACTACCGCGACGCGCGCATCACGCAGATTTACGAAGGCACTAGCGAGATCCAGCGCATGTTGATTGCGCGTGAATTGGCGAAAGATTAAGCGATGCCCCAGCTCGTCAGTAAGATGGATGCACTCTCCCCCGCATTTATTGCGAACGCCCAAAAACTGCGCGCATTAGTCGATGAGCTCACCGCAAACACCGCAAAGGCCGCGCTGGGCGGGGGCCTTGAGGCATCGGCTAAACACACAGCACGCGGAAAATTGCTGCCGCGTGAACGGGTTAATGCGCTCTTGGATGCGGGCTCGCCTTTCCTCGAATTTTCAGCCCTCGCCGCATGGGGGGTGTATGGCAAAGAGGGGCAGGACGCACCGGGTGCGGGGGTCATCACCGGCATTGGCCGCATTAGCGGGATTGAATGCGTGATTGTCGCCAATGATGCCACCGTGAAAGGCGGCACCTACTACCCGCTCACGGTAAAAAAACATTTACGCGCACAAGAAATCGCGCTGCAAAATCATTTGCCCTGCGTGTATTTGGTGGATTCCGGTGGCGCGTTTTTACCGCTGCAAGATGAGGTGTTTCCCGATAAAGAGCACTTCGGGCGCATTTTTTATAACCAAGCGAATTTGTCGGCGCAAGATATTCCGCAGATCGCCTGCGTAATGGGCTCGTGTACCGCAGGTGGTGCCTATGTGCCCGCGATGTGTGACGAATCGATCATCGTAAAAAACCAAGGAACGATTTTTTTAGGTGGCCCACCGCTCGTGAAAGCAGCGACGGGCGAAGTGGTGACGGCGGAAGAGCTCGGTGGCGGCGATGTACACAGCCGCACGTCAGGCGTGACTGACCATCTGGCTGAGAATGATCGTCATGCGCTGGGCATCGTGCGGGAGATTATTTCGCACATCAATCACGCGAAAAAATATCCACTCGTGATGAAACCGGTTATCGCGCCAAAGTACCCGGCGAGTGATCTCTACGGCATCATCCCCCGGGACACCAAGCAGCCCTTCGACATCCGCGAAGTGATCGCGCGCATTGTGGACGGCTCGGATTTTCATGAATTCAAAGCGCTTTATGGTGCGACACTGGTGACCGGCTTCGCGCACATCCACGGGCATCCGGTGGGCATTGTGGCGAACAACGGCATCTTGTTTTCGGAGTCCGCTTTGAAGGGAGCCCACTTCATCGAACTCTGCGCCCAGCGCGGCGTTCCACTGGTTTTCTTGCAAAATATTACCGGCTTTATGGTCGGCAAAAAATACGAAACGGGCGGTATTGCAAAGGATGGCGCAAAGATGGTCACCGCCGTCTCGTGCGCGAAGGTGCCGAAATTTACCGTCATCATCGGTGGCTCATTTGGCGCTGGCAATTACGGCATGTGCGGTCGCGCGTTTAATCCGCGATTTCTGTGGGCATGGCCGAATGCACGCATATCGGTGATGGGCGGTGAGCAGGCCGCGAGTGTGCTGGCAACGGTGAAGCGCGATGGCATCGAAGGTAAAGGCGGCGCGTGGAGTAAAGCCGAAGAAGAGGATTTCAAGCAGCCCATCCGCGCGCAATATGAAGCACAGGGAAACCCGTATTACGCAACCGCTAGGCTCTGGGACGACGGCATCATCGACCCTGCCGAGACCCGCGCAGTACTTGGGCTTGCGCTATCGGCGGCGATGAATGCGCCGGTGGAGAAGACAGAGTATGGGGTTTTTAGGATGTGATGTTCTTTTCATCATTTGATCCACTGAAAATTGCTTCGACGAGAAATCGCCTAAATTTGAGCCACGGAAAATCCCTCCCAGCCTCCCTTTGCAAAGGGAGGAGTGCCTTGCAAAGGTTTCTGCATTGAGATCAACATTTCCTTATGCGTATCACTGCGCCAGCTACTTCCCCCTTCAACGAAGGGGGATTGAGGGGGATTTTCGGTGCTGACTTATCGTGGTGACCTCAAGCCTCTTGCGGGCAACCTACGTTCCACCATGACCGATGCGGAGCAAAAGCTTTGGTTCCACCTTCGCCGCAAACAGATTCTTGACGTACAGTTCTACCGCCAACGCCCCATCGGAAAATTCATTGTTGATTTTTATGCTCCTTCAATAAAACTGGTAGTCGAAGCCGATGGCGCACAGCATTTTGATGAGGTAGAAAAAACCGCAGACACCAAGCGTACAGCCATTCTTGAGGCAGATGGGCTCATGATTCTGCGCTTCGACAACCTCCAAATTCTCACGCAAACAGAAAGTGTTCTTGACATGATTCATACCGAAATTGTGCAGCGAAAATCCCTTCCACATTTGCAAAGAGAAGAGCTAGCATGACCCACATCGTCTCCGAATCTGACGGCCCCATCGGCATCATCACGCTCAATAATCCCACCAAGCACAATGCGTTTGACGATACGCTCATCGCCGATCTCACCACGGCGCTAAAGGGGCATGACGTTGATGATGCGGTTCGCGTGGTCGTGATTTCCGCTGCGGGCGAATCGTTTTCAGCCGGTGCTGATCTCACGTGGATGAAGCGCGCGGCCGCCAACACGGACGCCGCAAACCTGCGCGATGCGATGGCGCTCGCCACACTCATGAAAACGCTCGCCACCCTTGGCAAGCCCACCATCGCGCGCGTGCAGGGTGCGGCCTATGGCGGTGGCGTGGGCTTGGTGGCGTGTTGCGATATCGCGGTGGCTTCGTGGGCCGCTACATTTTCACTTTCGGAAGTCAAGCTGGGCTTAGCACCTGCGGTGATTTCACCCTACGTGATCGCGGC
>JAYVGG010000138.1:0-6771 GCA_043772475.1 Burkholderiales bacterium | reverse complement strand
AAAGAAGCGGCCACCGCGCGCGGCATTGCCGATGCGTGGCTCATCACGCTTTCGCGCTCGCTGGTGGTGCCGTTTTTAACTTTCTCCTCACGCCGCGATTTGCGACAGGCGGCCTATGCGGCGTGGACTTCACGTGGTGAAAATAGAGGTGCCAGCGATAACCGCCCGATCATCGCCAAAATCATGGCGCTGCGCCTTGAGCAAGCCAACATTCACGGCTACGCAAGCTACGCCGACTATGCACTCGCCGACACCATGGCCGGCACACAGCGCGCCGTGCAAGACCTTATCACGCAAGTCTGGACGCGCGCCGTACCCAAGGCCGCGCGCGAGTGCGAGGCACTCAGCGCCATGGCGGTTTCGCATGGCGATAGTGCCGATGTTGCGCCGTGGGATTGGCGCTATCTCGCCGAAAAAGTACGCTCTACCCGCTATGATCTTGATGAAGCGAGCGTAAAGCCCTACTTCTCACTCGATCGAATGGTAGAGGCGATATTTGATTGTGCCGAGCAATTATTTGGCATCACCTTTACGCACCGCGCAGATTTAGCGGCGTATCACCCCGACGTAAAAACCTACGAAGTGCGCGAGCAAGGCAAGCTGATCGGCATTTTTCTCCACGATAATTTCGCGCGCGCCACCAAGCGCGGCGGCGCATGGATGAACGCCTACCGGATGCAAAGCCGCATCGACGGCGAGGTGCTGCCCATCATCGTCAACAATAATAATTTCGCCAAGGGGGCCGCCGGTGAGCCGACACTTTTAAGCTTTGATGATGCCCGCACGCTGTTCCACGAATTCGGCCATGGGCTCCACGGGCTGCTCTCAAACGTGCATTACGAAAGGCTTTCTGGCACCAGTGTGCTGCGCGATTTTGTTGAGCTACCGTCACAGCTTTTTGAGCATTGGCTAAGCGCGCCGGCGGTGCTTAAAAAACACGCACGCCACGTGGTGACAGGCGAGCCGATCCCCGATGTGCTAATGGCCAAAATCGCCGCTGCGCGCACGTTTAACAAAGGCTTTGATACGGTTGAGTATTGCTCGTCCGCCTTAGTCGATATGGCGCTACACGCGAAGACCGACATGGCCGGGCTCGATATTTCTGCATTTGAAAAAACCGAACTCGCCAAAATAGGCATGCCCAAAGAAATCCAAATGCGCCACCGCTTGCCGCATTTTCAGCATTTGTTCTCGGGCTCAAGCTACGCCGCCGCCTACTACGTGTACCTGTGGGCCGAGGTGCTGGATGCGGATGCGTTTGGCGCATTTGATGAGGCGGGGAGCCCGTTTCACGCCGATACCGCCGGGCGCTTGCGGCAATTTATTTATGCCAGTGGCGGCACGCTACCGCCAATGGAAGCGTATGCAAAGTTTCGCGGGCGCGCACCGACGGTGGCACCGATGCTCGCGAAAAAAGGCTTGGTTGAGGCGTGATGGGGCGGGTTTTCGGAGGTGGGCTGGCGTAGCACTTGCGCGTGGCGGGCTCCACGGCACTAATTCAGCTTGAACAAAAAATTGGCTCCGCAAATCTGCACAACGACTTAAGCGGAAACTCCGAGCATGATGCTGGGCTCTGAACAGTCTAGCGCAAAGGAGTTTTTGATGGTCAAGAAGAAATCGTAGGTCGCAAAGAAACAACGTCGCAAATTGACGGCGAATTACACCTTGCCCACCCCTTCCTGGGTGCGCGCATGCTGCGCGCAACAGTCGCCAAAGTCGGCATCACCGTCGGACGCCGCCACACCGGTGCGGATGTTGCGATCCTCGCTAAGCTTCATGCGCTGCACGTGACGGCACGTGAACGCAATCCAGCGCGTTGGTCACGAAGCGCGCGCGACTGGTCGCCAGTGGGTGCGGTGACGCTGAACCCGGAAGAGGATGCGGTGGTCAGTAGGGCGTCAAATGATGCGGTTGGGCAGCCTCTGGCTCCTTGAGCCAGGCGACAACTGGGGTGACATTTACCAACCTGTTGGCACCACCTGCGGCTCGTTCAAAACCCGAATGAAAAAGTTTTACGAACGCCTAGAATGAGGGGGCAGGAGGCACCAACTTTGAGCCCGACGAGCGCTACGGGTTTCGTTGCTTACAGGCGGTGCAGCGCCTTTTGCGTGCGGGAGAAAACACGGCAAAACTATCTGTGACTGGCGTCGATACCGAGCAAACCGCGTAGCGCATTGCGCGCGCAGGTACGCGAAAAATGTTCCTCAATGTTCATATGCCCGCCTGCGACAAGCTTGTTCCACAAGGCCTCGTCCTCATGCACGCGTAGGATGGCATCCGCAAAGCTCGCAGCGGTATCAGCAATGAGGACATTGGTCTCATGCGCCAAGTACATGCCTTCTGCCGATGCGCTCGTCGCAACGACAGGCACCCCGTACTGCATTGCCAAATTAACTTTTCCCTTGACACCTGCCCCGTACCGCAATGGCGAGATAGCCACGCGGGTGGCGCGAAAATAGGGCTCCACATCGGGCACGTAGCCCGCAATGACAAAGTCAGGTGCTGCAAATTTTTGCAACACCGAAGGCGCATTGCTACCGATGATGGTGGTGATGAGCTGCGGCGCGCGCGCTCTCAAAATTGGCAAGACCGCGTCAACATACCAAGTAATGGCATCGAGATTCGGTGGATGACGAAAGCCACCGATAAACAGGATTCCCGCGCGCTCGGCAAACGGCTTGCCACCCGGCATATTGACGTGGATATTCGACAAAATATGAACCGGTGCTTGCGGGAGCAGTGTTGCCAAAAGCGCTTTCTCAACTGGGCTTACGACCAGCGATGCATCAGCGCGCCCGATGACATCGAGCTCTTGCTTGCGCGTGAGCGCGGCCGCTATTCTTGCGCCCGTACCGCCGACGAGCTCTGACGCTCGCTCCTCCCGCACAAAATGCAGATCAACCGTGTCGAAGATAATTTTCGCGCGCGGCGCGGCGCGCCTTAGTTGTGCGAGGTGCTTCGCAGCGACGCTCACGCGCGATAGCACGATTACATCAAACTCGGCTGCGTGGTGGGCGAGATAGGTATCGACCCCGCGTTCATACGGGTGGTAACGCACCTCAACGCCCTGGCGTTGAATAGCCGGGGTGTACGTCGCGCTGTATTCTAGGTTGTCCGCAACAAAGGTTACTTTGCAACCCAGATCGCGTGCCGCAGCGAGAATTTCAAACATACGCAAGGAGCCGGAATCCTGATCCGGCGTGAGCATACAGGCGTCGATCACCAAGATACGTTTATTTGCGCGGCGCTCGCGCTCAAACTGCGGCGCGACGCCATTTTCGCGGTGCGACAGGAGGGTGTTCTGCCAGCGCTCAAAAAAAATTTTCTGATTTACAACCTGATGCCGTTTCATGCCGCCGCCAAGATCGGTACCGGCGCTGCGACCTTCAAAATGCACAATTACCGCCTCCGGCTGGTAATACACGCGCTTGCCCGCCTCCCGCACGCGAAATGCGAGATCGGTGTCTTCGTAGTAGGCCGGCGCGTAGCGCAAGTCAAACCCGCCGAGCGCGACCCACAAGTTACGCGAGATCATCAGACACGCACCCGAGCAGTAATCGACATCGCGCAGGTAGTTGTACTCCGGCTTGCTGGCGTCATCTCCGCGCCCGACATTCCAGGCCGAGCCATCACGCCAGACAATCCCGCCTGCCTCTTGCAACGCACCGTCCGGGTAGATGAGCTTCGCGCCGACGAGTCCTGCGTCTTCACGTAGTGTAAAGACATCGCGCAGTGCATCAAGCCAACCCGACTTGGTCAAGGTATCGTTATTGAGTAGCACGAGGTATTCGCCGCGCGCACGCGCAGCACCCGCATTACAGGAGCCTAGAAAACCAAGGTTCGTCTCATTGCGAAGCAGGGTCACGCCGGTTACTGAGGCGAGCGCCACATTTGCGGACTCCGGCGAGCAGTCATCAACCAGAATGATCTCGATCGCGTGCGCCGCGCACGTTTGCGCGATGCTCTGCAAGCAATGAAAAGTCATCAAATGCTGGCCGTATACCGGAATGACGATGGAGATGCGCGGTGCGTCGCTCGAATTGATGTTGAGCGGCGAAATCTCTGCTGCAACGTCCGGCATTCGCGTCTCGTTTCGCGGTGCTGCCGAAGCGCCTTGGTGTGAAAACTTGGCGAATATCCGCGCAGCAAGTGCCATGGGACCCTGACTGCGTAGGATACGCCCGGCCTGCGCTGCGCGGCGCGCGTGGGTGGCCGCACGAGCGGGCGCGTCCTTAACCACTTGGGCGACGGCGCGCAATGGTGCCGTCAAGCGCCACGATGTGCTCGTCACGACCGCACCGAACGCGTCGCGTGCCTGATCACGTTCGAGGCGCATCACCTCGTTCTCCCGTTTTAGAGGGCTCTCGGCTTCAAGCCTTGCCTGTGTCAAGGCATGGATTTCCTGCGCACGCTTTTCATTTTCCAGAAGAAGCGCATCGCGTTCGCGGTGGAACTGATCGCGATGTTGAGTAAGCTCGACCACTGTTGCGGTTAATCGGGACATTTCAGCGTCGGCCGCAGTGACACGACGGCGCAGCTCCACACGCGAGGGCTGGTGAGCGCAATCGAGACCGCCGATGAGCAATTGAGTGAGCGTGAGTTCGCGCTCACCCGTAATCGTGGTCTGGCGAAAATACTTGTCGGGTGATAGACCTACTTTGGGCTGGCTCGCCCTCACGGGAGCGAGGGTCGCGAGATAGCGTGTGCGGTACGCGGTAACCGCGCTTGGCTCGACCGCTTTTTGTCCCCCTCGCGGCTCGGTGCCCCCCGCCTTGATGAGCGCGTCTAGCCACGCGTCGATACCCGCATCCCAAGCGACCAGCCACGCCTGTGCATTCGCGTGCAAGCGTTCGACGAACGAACCTAAGCGCGACGCGACAATCGGCCGGCCTGCCGCGAGCGCACTGCTCAAGGTGTACGAATGACTCTCAGGAATTTGCGAAGGGAAAAAAAATACATCCGGTTTCTGAAGCGCCACGCGCCGGGCAAGGTCATGCTCCTCATAGCTGCCAGTAACCATCACCGGCAGATCAGGCCATTGCAAAATAGGGCGTGAGGTATGGCCGAGGATGGTAAACGTGAGCGGAAGACGGCGATCTTTCGCCGCGCGCGCACAGGCCTCAATGACATTGAGCCCCTTCTCCGGCGTAATACCACCAATGCACAAAACATGAATGTCGGCGGGCATTTCCGGGCGATCAAGCTCCGCGTGCGGCCACACAAGATAGTGCGCGTCAGTGAAAACCTGTGCCATGCGGTCACGCAAATCATGCGAGGGGCAGATCACGCGCTCGGCGCGCGCGAGCAGCACGCCAAAGTGCTGCCGCCACTGCGCGCCCGTAAGCCCCCACGCGTGGCGCTCGGTTAACGAGTCGTCGTCCGGAATCACGGCACCTAGATTGAGATGGTACTGCGCTGTCACCGGAAAATAATCGTGCAGTGTGATGTCGAGCGGAGCCTCTAGCGCGTCTGCGAGTGTCAGAATCTCAACCGGTAGTCCGTTAACGTGGTGAAGATGAACCCGCGCTATGCCCATGGTCTTGAGTAGCGCAATGAGCATTGCGTATTCATCTGGCGGGAACCAGACGGCGAATTCTTCGCCGACGTTTGCCCACTGTAACCATAGCTGGCCGCCCCGATCCGGCCGCAGGATCAGCGCCTCGCAATCGTGCTCAATCATCAGGGCAAGCTCCATCACGTGCCGCTCGGTGCCGCCGCCCCAGCCGTGGGTGAGCATTAGCACACGCGGCTTTTTCGACGCGATAAGTCGCGCCATATCAACACGCCGCCGAAGTGGCCGCGCCGCATCGCGCGCAAAGTGCGCGCCAATCTCATCGCGATAGCTCGGATACCGCGCATCAATCACCGCCTGCGCGTTCACCTTGCCCGCGTCCGACTCGCCCGCAAACGAGACGCCGCCTTCGTGAAACACAAACACATCCGCAGCCAACAGATGCCGAAACCCGGCCGCCGTAGCACGCGCACACCAGTCGTTTTCTTCACCATAGCCACGGCCAAATGCGGCTTCGTCAAACGTGCCGATGGCCGCGATGGCGATGCGGCGAATCAACATGCAGAAGCCGACGGCGGTTGGAATTTCGCTGGTTTCTGCCCTGTTTTCACTAGAAAAAATACTATCAAGCGACGCAACGGTGTGCCCCACTGGCAGCGCGTTGTCCTCGCCCATACGCGGGTAGCTGCAAATCGTTGCGTTATTCGAAAACGGCGTGACCGAGGCGATATTCGGCTGCGATTCTGCCGCGCGGAGCATCCGATCAAGCCAGTCATTCGCTACCACCGTGTCGCTATTGAGTAGCAGCACGTCGCGATCTGGGTGGAGCGTAAACGCGAAATTGCAGTTCTTTACAAATCCGAGATTGGTGGCGTTGGTGTGGAGTGTGATTTTTTCACCGAGCGATGCGAGGTATTCCGCGACTGCTGGCTCGGGGCTGGCGTCATTGATGACAATGATTTCGTGCGGCTGCGTGTTGTACGAAGCGAGCATGGATTCGATACACGCGCGCGTTTGCGTGAGGCCGCGATAAACGGGAATGATGATATCAACAGGGGTCAAGGCAAATCCAACCGGATGGTGAAGCGAAATTATATGCGAGTGCGCGCAGGAGCCTCGCTACGCGCAGGCCGCGACGCGAGATAAATGCCCACGAGCAGCAGTACAAACCCCGCAAGTTGTAGTGGCGCGAAGCCTTCGTTAAAAAGCCACCAAGCGAGCAGTGCCGAGCCAATCGGCTCACCTAAAATCGCAATCGC
>JAYVGG010000137.1:0-2571 GCA_043772475.1 Burkholderiales bacterium | reverse complement strand
TTGGCCACGCGTGGCATCCCCCTGCGGCGGCTCAAACTTAATCACATCGGCACCCATCCACGCGAGTAGCTGCGAGCAGGTTGGCCCCGCTTGCACGTGGGTCATGTCGAGAATTCTTACGCCTTTTAGTGCTTCCATGATCGTCCTATCTGTGGGCTGTGCGGCGGTGGGATTACTTCTTTTTTGCGTTTGGGTTCAGGCTCGTGATGCGGCCACTTTCGGTGCCAGCCGTTTCGTCGATGATGGCGTTAATCAAGGTTGGTTTACGCGAGCGAATCGCTTCTTCCATCGCGCTGCGTAGGGCCGCTGGCGTAGCGGCGTAAACGCCCACGCCACCGAAGGCTTCCATCATTTTTTCGTAGCGCGCGTCCTTCACAAATACGGTCGGCGCGACATCGGCCGTGCCGCTTGGGTTCACGTCGGTGCCACGATAAACACCGTTGTTATTCATCACCACCACACACACCGGCAGGTTGTAGCGGCAAATAGTCTCGACTTCCATACCGGAGAAGCCAAACGCGCTGTCGCCTTCAATCGCGATCACCGGCTGACCAGTTTCTACCGCCGCCGCCACCGCAAAGCCCATGCCGATACCCATGATGCCCCAGGTGCCTACGTCTAGGCGCTTTCGAGGCTTATACATATCGACAATGCTGCGCGTGAAGTCGAGCGCGTTGGCACCTTCGTTCACTAGCATGGCGTCTGGGTTCGCTTTCACAATATCGCGCACCACATTGAGCGCGCTGTGGAAATTCATCGGCGTGGGGTCTTTGGCCAAGGTCTCAGCCATTTTGCTCAAGTTCTTATTCTTGCGCTCGTTGATCGCGTCAATCCAATCAGCAGATGGTTTCGTCCAGCCCGCGTTGATGTTGGTGAGCATGGCCGCAACACAGGAGCCGATGTCACCGACCAGCGGTGCCGCAATCGCGACGTTGCTATCGGCCTCAGTGGGTGAGATGTCGATCTGAATGTATTGTTGACCGCCCCACGCCTTGTGATCTTTACCGCCCCACGTCTTGCCTTTGCCGTGCGAGAGCAGCCAGTTAAGGCGCGCGCCAATCAGCACCACCACATCGGCCTCGGGTAGCACGAATGAACGTGCGGCAGCAGCAGACTGTGGATGGGTATCGGGCAGCAGACCCTTCGCCATCGACATCGGCAAATACGGGATGCCGGTTTTTTCGATCAGCGTGCGAATGTCTGCGTCCGCTTGTGCATAGGCCGCTCCCTTGCCGAGCAAGATCAGTGGGCGCTTGGCACCTTTCAAGAGCGTCATCGCGCGCGCAATCGCATCCGCACCGGGTATCTGACGGGGTGCGGGGTCCACGACCTTAATAAGCGAAGCCTTACCGGCCGCCGCATCCATGGTCTGCGCGAATAGTTTGGCGGGCAAATCTAGGTACACGCCACCGGGGCGACCAGATACGGCGGAGCGAATCGCGCGCGCAATGCCAACACCAATGTCTTCGGCGTTCAATACCCGGAACGCGGCTTTACATAAGGGTTTCGCGATGGCGAGCTGATCCATTTCTTCATAGTCACCCTGCTGCAAATCGACGATCTCGCGCTCGCTGGAACCGGAAATCAAAATCATCGGAAAGCAGTTGGTGGTGGCGTTCGTTAGCGCTGCCAAGCCGTTCAGAAAGCCGGGGGCGGAAACGGTTAAGCACACGCCAGGTTTTTGTGTGATAAAGCCCGCGATCGCGGCCGCATTGCCCGCGTTTTGCTCGTGGCGAAACGAGATCACGCGCATCCCTTCGGCCTGCGCCATGCGCGTCAAATCGGTGATCGGGATGCCGGGCAAGCCGTAGATGGTGTTTAAGCCATTGAGTTTCAGGCCCTCAATAACGAGGTGAAATCCGTCGATTGTTGTATCTGCATCGGTTGTCATGGCAAGGGTCTCTTAGTGTTGTTGTGTTTGGATTGGGCTGAAATCATGCACTGCGGGATTGAAGTGATTGGCGGCAAGCGTCGCGGTATTGAGCGTGTAAATGTTTATCCACTCACGCGAATTTACCTGCCAAACACGTATGGGGGCATAATAGAAACGTGACCTTATCCACGCCTTGATTCCTGTCAATCGCCCTCACCTACGAGCCTCACATGACCGCACTTAGCACACACCCGCAACGCGAAACCATCAAGCAGCAACTTGCCCGCAACATCGTGCTGCGAATGCTCAAACCGAGAGCGTTTGTCGAGCTAGAGAAGATTTTAGTCATCACCGATTTTAAGAAAGGCGACCTGCTTTTAGGCCAAGGCGATCACCAAATGGAGCAGTATTTTGTGCTCGAGGGAATACTCAAAAGGGTTGTCGCGAATCAAGAAGGCAAAGAGATGATTTTGCGCTTCGCCAAAGAAGACGACATGGATACGAGCTACGCGGCGTGGCGCTTACGCACACCTGCCCCCTACTCGATTCGCGCGGTCAACAAAGGCCGGGTGGCACGCCTACCGATGGAAGCGTGGGTGGAGTTCATGGATAAGCACACCTCGATCAAGGAAGACTTTGAATACGAGGTGATGCACTTGATGTCGGAAGTGATGGCGCATACGATTACGCTGCATCTC
>JAYVGG010000136.1:0-2885 GCA_043772475.1 Burkholderiales bacterium | reverse complement strand
GCGGTCGAAACACCAATCACACCTGCACCGAGCACGATGACTCTCACACATGTCCCCTTCGCCACACCAACAAAAAAGGGGCGCGAAATTCGCCCCCTTTGCTCTTATAAAAACTATGAAACGATTGTAGGTGAAGTACGCTACCATTGTCAAAGTTGGAACATACCAACCGCAGTCACAAGACCCAAAAACCCGCTCCCCGCACAGGACACCCATGCCCCGTAATCTCACCTCGTTTGTTGATGAAGCCTGCGGCTTCGACCCGACCGATTCGATGCTGCCGCTAACCGTAGAGGGCGTGTTGGCGGGCTGGGTAAAAAAATCGTTTGCCGAGCATCTTTCTGAGTTTCCAGCGCTATTTTCGGTGCGCGGGCGCGGGGTGGGGATGGTTGGCCGATTTGAGTCCGCCGAGCATCGCAGCGCTGCCCTCACCGAAACCGTCGAGACGCTCGCTGAGCGTGGGTTTATCCAAGGCTGGCGCGACGAGCAGGTGAGTGTGGCGGAGTCGTTCTATTCGCCGCCCCTACTCTATGTAGAGCGCGCGGCGACACGCTATTTTGGCTTCACCACGTATGCGGTGCATTTGAATGGCCTCACCATCAAAGACGGCGAGGCCTGGATGTGGATTGCCGAGCGCGCCGATTCGCGCCCGGTTGACCCCGGTAAGCACGACAATCTCGTGGCGGGCATGATTGCGCGTGGCGCTACACCGCTAGGCACGGTTATTAAAGAAGCCAATGAAGAAGCGGGCCTAGGTGCCGGGCTCGCCTCGAAAGCGCGCAGCACCGGCGCGATTCGCTGTAAACGTCAGGTCGATGAAGGCTTGCATCACGAAATCACCTTCGTTCACGATATTGTTTTGCCCGCCGATTTTGTACCCAAAAACCTAGACGGCGAGGTGAAGAGTTTTCGCTGCTTGCCGGTTTCAGAAGTGATCCCGATGCTGGAAACACCGGGCTTATTCACCATGGATGCGGCGGTCGTGATTCTCGATTGCTTGATTCGTCGTGGCGAGCTTTCGGCTGCGCGCGAAGATTATCTCGACATCATTCACGCGATTCGCCCCTAGGCAACCGAGCACACATTCCCTTGGCACCGATTGATCACGAATACCTAAAAATGGCCGAGCACTTGCTGCTCGCCGCAGGGGCGGGCGCCATCATCGGGCTTGAGCGCAGCTACCATGGCCGCCCCGCCGGGTTTCGCACGCACACCTTGGTCTGCATGGCTTCGTCGCTCTTGATGTTGCTCACGATCTATCAGTACCTTTGGTTTATCCCGGCTCATGCGGAGCGCGTCACGCTAGACCCAACACGCATGGCGCAAGGCATCATGACCGGCATCGGTTTTCTTGGTGCCGGGGTGATCATGAAAGACGGGCTCTCGGTACGCGGCCTCACCACGGCCGCCTCGATCTGGATCACGGCTGCCATTGGTATTTTGATTGGTGTGGGCTTTTATATTCCGGCCGGGCTCACGGTGGTACTGACACTTGCCACGCTGTCAATTTTTCGCTTTATCGAGCAGCGGATGCCGATGAATTTTTACGCGCAGTTTGTGGTGCGCTTTGCGATTGGTAAGGCCATGTACGAGAAAGACATGCGCGAGCTCATTACCTCGCAAGGCTTTTCGATCGCGAACCTGCACACGCGCATGGATAGGCAAACCGATTATCTGGAATACAGCATGACCATCCGCACCCTTGATGCTGATGGCTGGCGCAAGCTTTCTGAGCGTCTCGCAGCGTTGCCCGATGTGCGCTTGTTTCGGATCTCACCAACGGGCGATTAAGCGCGGCACAAACCGCCCGCAACGCCATACTCCACGGGCCCTTTCGCCATCTTGCGGCATAAAAATAACGGATAATTTTTGAGTGCCCTAGCCCTCCTGTTAGTGATTGTTGCAGCCCTCATGCACGCAACCTGGAACTACCAACTCAAAAAAAGTGGTGGCGGGATTGGCATTCTGACTCTCTCAGGTGTCATCGCCACCACGTGGCTAACACCGATTGCGCTTTATATGTTTTGGCAGGGGGCTCGTCTCTCGCCTGCCGCCATTGCGATGATGGCGGGCTCTGGCGTGATTCATCTTGCGTATTTTTTGCTACTCGATCGCGCCTATCGTGCGGGGGGCCAGCTCTCGGTGGTGTACCCACTCGCGCGCGCGACCGGGCCGCTTTTGACGATTCTTTTTGCGGTGATTTTTTTAGGCGAGACCATGAGCTGGCTGGCGGCGGGCGGCGCGCTCTTAATCGGTTTTTCAGCCCTCATGCTTACCGGCAATCCAGCCAAGCTCCTCGGCAAAGACGCAAAGGCCGGCGTGGGCTTTGCGCTACTGTGCGGCACCATGATTGCGTGCTACACGGTGTGGGATAAGCAAGCGGTCTCAGTGTTTTTGATCGCGCCCATTATTTTTGATTGGGGTGCCAACGTGGCACGCGTGAGTATGCTGGTGCCTTACACCACAGCTCGCGAGCCGGGTGCGATGTCGAAAGCGTGGCGTGAGCGCCGCAGCACCGTGCTTATCGTCGGCGTGCTAAGCCCGCTCTCGTATATTTTGGTCTTAACCGCGATGGTGTTTACACCCGTGAGCTATGTAGCACCGGCACGTGAGCTCGCGATTCTTTTTGCGGCACTCATCGGCACGCAAGTACTTAACGAAGGCGACACCAAACGCAGGCTGATTGCGTCCGCGGGGATGGTGCTGGGGTTGGCGGGGCTTGCCTTGGGCTAAGTAGAACGTGCAGAGCGCCCCAAACACCGCGTCGTTATTAGGGTTTCAGGCGATGCTAGCAGCCTGTCGGACTTAAGGAATCGTAGCGAAAATTGATATGGTCGAGGGCAGATTTTGCGAGTTTTCGCCTGACGGCGAAAGCCCTGCTTACC
>JAYVGG010000135.1:0-6464 GCA_043772475.1 Burkholderiales bacterium | reverse complement strand
GAAGAGGTGATGCTCGGTGGCGTTGTATTCGGCCACGATCAACAGCAAGCGGTGATTGATGCGATTCTCGATCTCGCTGACGAAGCGGGTAAAGACCCGTGGGATTGGACGGCACCTGTTCCCCCACAAGCGCTTATCGACCAGATTCAAGCGATGGCGGGCAACGACATTAACGAAGCGTTCCGCATCAAAGCTAAAGGCACGCGCTCCGACAAGCTATCTGAGATCACCAACCGCGTGATTACCGCACTCTGCACGGGAGCCGAAGGCGCGCCAGACAAAAATGCCGTTTCCGCGCAACTCTTCAACATCGAAGCCAAGGTGGTACGCGGCCAGATTTTGAATGGCGAGCCACGCATTGATGGCCGCGATAATCGCACCGTTCGCCCGATCTCGATTCGTCCATCGGTACTGCCACGCACCCACGGCTCGGTGCTCTTCACGCGCGGTGAGACGCAAGCGATTGTCGTCGCAACCCTCGGCACGCTAAAAGATTCACAGATGATCGACGCACTCCAAGGCGAGTACAAAGATCGCTACATGTTCCACTACAACTTCCCACCCTACTCGACTGGCGAAACCGGACGCGTGGGCTCACCCAAGCGTCGCGAAATCGGCCACGGCCGTTTGGCGAAACGCTCGCTCATCGCCGTGCTGCCGACCGAGGAAGAATTTGGCTATTCGATGCGCGTGGTCTCTGAGATCACGGAGTCGAACGGTTCATCGTCGATGGCTTCGGTGTGCGGCGGCTGTCTCGCGCTCATGGATGCTGGCGTGCCGATCAAGGCGCACGTGGCGGGTGTGGCGATGGGCTTGATTAAAGAAGGCAATCGCTTCGCTGTGCTGACCGACATTCTCGGCGACGAAGATCACTTAGGCGACATGGATTTCAAAGTGGCCGGCACCGACAAAGGTATCACCGCGCTGCAAATGGACATCAAGATCACCGGCATCACCAAGGAGATTATGGATGTCGCGCTAAAGCAGGCTAAAGAAGGCCGGATGCACATCTTGGGCTTGATGAAGCAGGCAGTCCCCGGCCCACGTGGCTCACTCTCGACCTACGCGCCGCAGATCATCAAAATCAAGATCAACCCGGATAAGATTCGTGAAGTCATCGGCAAGGGTGGTGCGGTGATTCAGGCTATTACGCGCGAGACCGGCACCGAGATTGATATTCAAGACGACGGCACGATTTCGATTGCGTGCATCTCGGCTGAAGCCGGTGCGGCTGCGAAGAAACGTATCGAAGATATCGCGACCGAAGTTGAAGTCGGCAAGATTTACGAAGGCCCGGTTATTCGTTTGCTTGATTTCGGTGCCATCGTGCAACTGCTGCCGGGCAAAGATGGTTTGCTCCATATCTCGCAGATCGCGCACGAGCGCGTGAACGCGGTGGCGGATCACCTGAAAGAAGGCCAGATTGTTAAGGTCAAAGTGATGGAAGCCGACGAAAAAGGCCGCGTGCGTTTGAGCATGAAGGCATTATTTGACGCACCTGCAAAGCCTGCGCGTAGCGATGCACCCGCAGACGCACCACAAAGCTAGGCTGTAAAAAGTCGCACACCTGCGCGTTCGTTCGCACGAACGCGCAGCGTATTTTTTACCGCGTAGTTAGCCCAAACGCCGCGCCCCTATTGGGCTTTCAGGCAATTGCGTAAAATTATTTTTTAACCTTTGTCGGTCAAACGACAAATGTAAGTGCCATTAAATTCGTATAATTTTTGCCACGTACTTCACCCCCACTTCGGAGTCCCCCATGAAAAAACCTATGCGCGTTGCCATCACTGGCGCTGCTGGTCAAATTGGTTACAGCTTATTGTTTCGTATCGCGTCGGGCGAAATGCTCGGTAAAGACCAGCCCGTAATTTTGCAGCTCCTAGAAATCGCCGATGAAAAGGCGCAGAAAGCGCTCGCTGGCGTGATGATGGAGCTCGACGATTGCGCGTTCCCGCTGCTCGCTGGCATGTCCGCGCACTCAGACGCGATGACCGCATTCAAAGACGCAGATGTGGCGCTGCTCGTCGGTGCGCGCCCACGCGGCCCCGGCATGGAGCGTAAAGATTTGCTCGAAGCCAACGGTGCTATTTTCACCACCCAAGGCCGCGCGATTGATCAAGTCGCCTCGCGCAACATCAAGGTGCTGGTTGTCGGCAACCCCGCCAACACCAATGCCTACATCGCCATGAATTCCGCCCCCAGCCTGCCGCGTGAAAATTTCACCGCCATGCTGCGCTTAGATCACAACCGCGCGATTTCACAGCTCGCCACCAAGACCGGCAAGCCTGTTGATTCCATCGAAAAAATGATCGTCTGGGGCAACCACTCGCCCACCATGTATCCCGATTACCGCTTCGCCACCATCGCGGGTGCCGCTGCACCGGCGCTCGTGAACGACGACGCTTGGTACAAAGAAACGTTCATCCCGAAAGTCGGCAAACGTGGTGCCGCGATCATCGAAGCGCGCGGGCTTTCGTCTGCAGCCTCTGCTGCGAACGCGGCCATTGACCACATCCGCGATTGGGTGCTCGGCACCAACGGCAAGTGGGTCACGATGGGTGTGGCATCCGACGGCAGCTACGGCATCCCCGAAGGTGTGATGTACGGTGTGCCCGTGACCTGTGAAAACGGCAAGTGGACGCGCATTACAGGGCTTGCGATTGATGATTTCTCCCGCAGCAAAATGGACGCAACCTTGAAAGAGCTAGAAGAAGAGCGCGCCGCCATTGCCCATTTGCTGAAGTAATCTATCGGTGCCAATAGCCTCAAACCCTAGCAATGGCGGGGGTTTTGGGGCTTGACGCAATAAATATTGAAAACGAAAAAGCCCAACGTCATGACGTTGGGCTTTTTCGTTTGCGAAGTTCGTACTACGGCGAGACCGCAGGCGGCGAAGCGGTGACCGTTTTCCCAACGAAAAAAGTCCCGTCAAATTGCAGCCGACCCGCACCCCGCCAGTCGTCATCAAAGCGAATGAATGCCGGGCCGTCTACCGATGCATAGCCTTCCCATGGCCGTGCCCGACAGTCCGCACCGCCAGAGGGCGTGCGGCCTTGACAGACCCAAGCACTCCCGCCCACGAAGTCGGCTTTGAACGTGGCAACAGGATGTGTTTTGTTGAGCAGGAACGCCATCGACCGTTGTTCTGCGTCGAATGGTAAGGTCTCTTGTTTGGTTGCGTGAAGATTCCCGGATAGCAGGACAAAGGTGGCGTTTGGGTAACTCTCGATCGCGCGGGCAACGTTTCTGGCCATCACCGCATCATGCGATATTCCTGCCAAGGCATCAATCGAGCCGATGTCAAACGCCAACACGCGCACGGGATGTCCGGCACGCACCATCACGCGAATCTGCTCGATGAGTTGAGCCATCGCCTTGCTGCTACGCCCATCGTGAAATGTTGAATTCCAAAACGGGCCGCTAAGTAATTTTTCGCGATCCGTCGCGGTGCCGTTTGATTGAAGGTAGGCATCAATTTTCGACTGCTCGTTGCTTGAAATCTCCATGCCTACGACAACAGATTTTCCTGTTCGCAACAGACTGCCAGCCAATAAACCCACCGCTTGTGGGATTTCCGCCGTGCCGTGAATCTCGCCTACCGAAATCACGCGGCTCGAAGCGACATTAGCGCCCACGGTGAGCGCGGACTCGCCGCCTGCGTGCCCCACCGCGCGCGAGCTCATCTGACAACTGGCTAACGCCATCGACAAGAGCGCTAGGGAAGCGATAAGCAATAGCCTCAGCATATGCGGTGATCCTATTTGGTTTGGTAAGTGTTCAATATTTGTCAGTGTATATCGTACCAACATCCGTGAATTCAATAGCAGGTACCGGCCGAACGCCGCGCCGATAAACGTGTTCGCCGAGTTTACCCGGTTCGTTTTGATGCCAATAAGCCAATAAAAACGGGGCTCCCGAATGAGCCCCGCCAGATCAACTTATGACCGCCAACGCTAGTGGCGATAGTGCCCATGGTGCTCATTTGCGTAACGCCGCGCGAAATCGCTGCAATGCGGCCGAGTCGCAGGAGTCACAGCAGTGCATAACGCGACCGCCTCGCCATGGGTTGCACGTGGCAGGGCAAAATTGCAATGAAACGTAAATGCCAAAATAGAAAATCCCAGAGCCGCCAAACGGCACGGCTCTGGGATTGATTTCCGCTACACCTACACCCAACTAGCGACTGGGCAAGGACGTGAAGCGACTAGCGGCGAAACGGGTTGCTTGGCTGGCGATCCCGATAATTGGGAACCCCATCCCCATCGCGGTCCCAACGGGCGGGCTGATGAAACCAACCATTACCGCGCTGCTCCCAACGCTGCTGATGGAACGAATAGCCACGCTGCTCAACCGCAAAATAGCCATCTACCCAGAAATACTCGTAGCCGCTAAAGTCCCAGTAGCCCGGCACCCAAACAAAACCACGGCGTGCATGCGGCACATATTCATGGCGTAGCGCTGGTGGGGCATAGTGCGCGATATGGCCGTAGCTTGATGGCGAAACATGCGTGCGATGCCCATAGCCTGATTGCGCGTGCGCCACACGATTGCCATGACCATACTGTGGCGCGTGCGTCACGTGGTTGCCATGACCATACTGTGGCGCGTGCTGTGGCACGTGTGCATTGTGTCTATACGTTTGCGCGTGCTGCGGCGCATGCGTGGGGTGAACTTGCACGTGTGGCTGCGATGTGACGTGAGTGCCTCGCACGTGATTTGGGTGCGTTGCAGAAGTCCCCTGACCGTAAACAGGCTGTGCCGCATTCACCGCGTACCCATTTGGGCTGTACTGCGGGTTCGCAAGCGCGATTGACGACATCGCCACCGCACCAACCGAACCGGCTATGACTACGACGGGAACCAACATTTTTTTGATCAACATGGGTGTTTTCCTTCACGTATCGCCGTATTTGGTTTGTGGCGCCAAGACCGAACGGCTATCGGGCTTAGTTGAATAACGCGTGGTGTGGCTGCGGGTTGAGTGCAAGGTGTAATTAAACGTAACAGCCGCCTAATGACCCCTAAGCACCCCAAATAAACCTGACCAGCGCCATCGCAAACGCAAAGCAAAACCCAAACGCGAACGTATCAAGCCTGATCCGTGCCCAGCCCACGCGCCGCCGCCACGCCCCCATCGCCCCCATGAGTGCGCCGACGAGCACGGGTGTTACGAGCAAATTTGCGAGTCGCAGCCCCGGCACATCCAGTAACAACGTCGGCACCAGCCACAGGCTCAGCCCCCCGCAGGCCGCCCCCAAGGCTGCATAGCCCAGCGCCGCCAAAACGGCCGGAAAAGGCACATCACGCTGCCACATGCGTTTGGTGCTCTGGCCGATCAGCTCCGCGAAGATTTCAACAATTAATTGCAATAAAAATTCACCCAAAATCTGAAATAGAAAACGAAAAATTTGCAGCAAAATTTCAATAATAATTTCCATGGCGCGTCATGAAGTGGGCAGTTCTTTTTGAATGCTTATAATAGGCCAAAACGCCCGTGGTTATTGGGCTTTGGCCATTTTTTTGTAAGGCCTTTTATGAATTATTTTGTTAAAAACGCGCGCCGGGAAAGATCGCCCGATGATGCCCGAATACCCGCGAGCCGCTCCACCGCTGCAAAGTAGGGCGGAGGCTGGGAGGGGGTTGTGTGAGCACGTGATGCAGTTTGCAACCGCCACAAATTCCCGCTGGTACCAGTCCGAACTATTCACCCCCATGGCGCTCAGCGCGTCGTCACACGCCGCCCAATCGCCTGCCGAACTATTGACCTAGAAACGGCAGTTGGACGGCCATGAGTGTGCGTTTTGCAGGCTTCCTAGCAAGGGTGTAGCAGGGGTGTCGGGCAGCCTGCTGCCCGCCTGCGAAACGGTCTGCGCTTGCAAGGGAGACGCGCCCTGCAAGAGAGACGACGACGCAGGCTCCCTGCTAGAAGGAGGGCGCACCACTGGTGTGCCGAAACCGCTAGAGCGCCTGCAAAATGCACAATCATGGCCGTAGCGCTCTCACCAATTGGGCGAATGGGGCAGAAAGCGAAACCCTAGTACTGGCGCGGCGTTTCAGGGATATCATAGCGGTCAACTGCCGTTTCTCGGATTGAACCTGCTACGGAGAAAACTATGAGTGCTCTGACCATTCGCTTGCCCAATTACGTTCACCAGAAAATCAAGGAGCTGGCCTTGCGCGACGAAATATCGGTGAACCAATTCATCGCCAGTGCTGCCGCCGAAAAGATGGCGTCGGTGATGACGCTCGATTACCTCAAGGCCGCAGCGGCTAAGGCTAAGCGAAGTGATTTCAAGAAGTTTCTGAAAATGGTGCCAGATTCGCCACCGCTTACAGGCGACGCGTGACAGCAACGTAGCGTGCGCGCCGAGACCCGCGCGACGAAGCGCAGCGAAAGCGCCACACATTGCGAGCGCTTTGCGCCTATTCCAATCGAGTCCATTGACTTTGTTGTATATCATCGT
>JAYVGG010000134.1:0-2176 GCA_043772475.1 Burkholderiales bacterium | reverse complement strand
CAAAAAGTTAGAGCCTAGCAGCCGCCAAACACACCAACCCATAATATACCGAACCCGCCCGCCCACTCTTCACGATCTGGTATGACGCGCTTACCGCCGGCAAGGTGTCGAGCGGCCTGTCACACTCCACATATACCTGCCCGCCAGCAGCTAAGTGCGGCGCGATCGCAGTCAGAAATTTATCGTGTAATTGGGCCGCAAAGGGTGGGTCGCAAAAGACGAGATCAAATTTTTTTGTCGTGGCGTTGAGATAAGAAAAGACATCACTGTTAATCACCTCGCAGGCCGAAGCCCCAATACTGGCGCGGCTTTCCAAGAGATTTGTGTACGCCGCACGGTGTGTCTCACACAGCACCACCGATGCCGCCGCGCGCGAGGCTGCCTCAAACCCGAGCGCGCCACTACCGGCAAAGGCATCAAGGCAGTGTTGGTCGTGCAGTGTTTGCCCTAGCCAATTAAAGAGCGTTTCGCGAATACGATCCCCGGTCGGACGTAATCCCGGCGCATCGGCAACCGCCAAAACACGGCTGCGCCAAGCGCCGCCAATAATGCGAACGCGATTTTTTGCTTGGTGGGGTTTAGGCAGAGGCATGGCGCTAGTGTGCCACGACGACGTTGCGTGGTTAAATCAAGACCATTTTTACGGGGGTGTTGGGTGCGTTATTTTTGTTTTCTTTTCGTCGTCTTGTGCCATCTCGCAGGCTGCGGCACCGCCCCCCACGCGATCACGTTTACGCCGAGCGCTGCCGTCACTGATTTCGCGCGCCCGCACCGCATCTTCGCTGTCGGCCACGATTGGCATGTGGGCTTGGTCGTGCCCGCAGCCCCCGTGGTGGCCAAGCTGCCAGCACTCACGGCGCGCTTCGGCGAGGCCCACTATTTTGAGCTCGGCTGGGGCGATAAAGGCTTTTATCAGGCCGATGCAATCACCGCAAGGCTCGCCCTTGAAGCCATGTTTGCCTCGCGCGGTGCCGTCATGCATGTGGTCGCACTCCCGCTCTCAGCCGACGCGCCGTTCGATACCTTTAGCGGCTCTGATGTCATCGAGCTCTGCGTATCGGACACCGAGCTCATCGCTCTCACCGAATTTATCGCGCAAAGTTTTCTTAAAGACACCACCAACGCCGCCATCAGCATGAAGCCGGGCATTTACGGCAATAGCCAGTTTTACGAGGCGGCTGGCCGATACCACATGTTCAATACTTGCAATAAGTGGGTGGCGAAAGGCTTGGTGAGTATGGGCTTGAATATCAGCCCCACGTTCGCACTCACGGCTGGCAACGTGCTCGCGCAAGCGAAGGCAAGCGGGCGGGCTGCGCGGGTAATGGCGAACGGGGTGAGCACGCGTGGTGCGGCGGTTTGTAGGTAGCGTGGATAAAGGAATTCAATACCATGATGGGCTTGAGCGAGCGTACTGCGGTGACGGCGCTCATGGCACGCATGGCACTCATAAAGCGGTGGCTGCTTGTTTCAGATTCGCCGCTAGGCAGAGTACGTTTCGGTGTGCTGCTCCTGGCGCTTCGGTTTTATTTCCCGGCGTTATGGCCGGAGGCCTGGGCAGATTCGGACGAAGTCGCTTAAGGTGAAATTGGCCAAACAGCGCGTGGATATTGGTGTTTCAAGCATTTCAGGCAATAAAAAAGGGCGCTTATTCAGCGCCCTTTTTTGTTTTCAAACTTATTTATTTACCCGGCAACTTACTCTTATCGAGCACCGTCATCGCCGACGAAATCATGCCTGCCACATCGCCGATATTGGCCGGCACAATCAAGGTATTGCCGACTTTCGCGAGGTTGCCGAATTGCTCGATGTAGAGCTCGGCCACTTTTAAGTTAGCCGCTTGCATTCCGCCCGGTGCTTCGAGAGCAGCAGCCACTTGGCGCACGGCGAGTGCTGTCGCCTCCGATACCGTGGTGAGTGCGGTGGCCTCACCTTGCGCCTTATTCATCGCCGCTTGCTTCTGGCCTTCGGAAGCCAAAATAGCCGCTTGCCGTTGGCCGTCGGCCAAGTTGATTTCTTCTTGGCGTAAGCCTTCCGATTTCGCAATCAGCGCGCGCTTTTCACGCTCCGCCGTGATCTGCGCCTGCATAGATCGCAAAATCGCTTCCGGTGGGGTCAAGCTTTTAATCTCGTAGCGCAGCACTTTGATGCCCCACGTGCGGCCCGCTTCATCGAG
>JAYVGG010000133.1:0-11764 GCA_043772475.1 Burkholderiales bacterium | reverse complement strand
TCAACGTGAATGCGACCACCGAATGTGTCCACCGGTATCGCGGCTTGACGCTGCGTTAAGGCCTTGCGTTTTGCTTCACCCATGGGGTGAGTCCTCCGTATCGTCAAAATCGGCTGGAATCCCGCGCCAGTTATGGCGATACGTTAGCAGATCGCGGCGCAACTGCCGTTTCTAGGATGATCCGTTTCCCCGCCCAGCTCGGTGTGCGCCTGCAAACCTTATGGGCGCTCTGGATTCACTTGCCCGCTAAGCGCGACATGAGCGAGGCCGAGGTAAATAGCTACATCGCGAAATATCACACCTTCGCAGACAACGCGACCTTGCGGCGTGAATTGGTGAACGCAAAGTTACTCTGGCGCACCCAGGACGGCCGTATTTATCGCAAAGTAACGCGTGAACCCGATGCGGATACGGTAAGGTTTTTAAAGGTGGTGTTGGGCGGGGATTGATACGCCGATTGCGTGCGCGGGGCGCACCCTAGCTTAAGTTGCCACACGCGCACCATCGACAATGAATTACCGCGCCGCTACTAGCGTTTCAGCCAATTTGTGCGAATGCTATTGTGTGGGCGGCACATACCCTGTCGCCTGATCAGCCCCGTCGCCAAAAAAATGCTTCACCATTTGCTCTTCCAGATACTTACGTGCGCGCAGATCGGTTAAGTTCAAACGGTTTTCGTTGATGAGTCTTTTTTGATCTTCGAGCCAGACTTTCCACGCTTCTTTGGAAACCTGCCCATAAAGTTTCACCCCGAGTGGGCCCGGATAGGGCGCGAAATCTAGGCCTTCGGCTTCTTTGCCGAGCTTGATACACTGAATCATTCTTGCCATGGTGTTGCTCCTGAAAATTACAGCGGCTTGGTATAAACCTTCGAGCGTCGCTGGTGGTTGTAGAGCGCCTGTTTGCCAGGCGGTAATTTTGAAATATCGGATTCACTAAAGCCACGCTCGACAAACCATTGCGTGGTTTGCGTGGAAAGCACAAATAAAGTTTTGAAGCCGCGATCTTTGGCGCGCTTTTCCACGTGCGCCAAGATGCGCTCGCCGCGTCCGCCATCACGAAAAAAAGGATTCACCGCGAGGCAAGCAAGCTCGGCTGTTTTTTCGGGCTGGAACGTATTCATCGCCGCACAGCCGATCACTTCGTTTTCGTGCGTGAGTACCACGTAGCGGTCAATCTCTTTTTCCACACTGTCACGCGAGCGCGCCACCAGTACACCGCGCTCGACTAATGGGTCGATGATGGCGAGGATGCCGTCCACGTCGGCCAGTGTGGCATCACGCAAATTGTCGGCGGCCTCTTTCACCACCATCGTGCCGATGCCGTGTGGGGTGAACATTTCCATCAGTAGCGCGCCATCAACATGGCGGCTCACGAGGTGGGCACGCTTCACCCCCTCGCGCACCGCACGTATCGCGCACGGCAAAAACAAGCGAATATCTTCTGTCTGCCCGCCATAGCGCACCGCGTTCAGTGCCTCTTGCGCTTCGACTGCGGTGAGTGCCGTCAGCAACTTCTCTTTACTATCGGTGGCCCCCATGGTTTCAGTTAAGAAAATGAGTTTGTCGGCCTTGAGCGCAATCGCCACTGATGTCGCCACATCTTCGAGCGTGCAATTAAAAATATCGCCCGTGGGTGAAAAACCAATCGGTGAAATCAGCACCACTTCGTCATCATCTAAGCGACGCTTAATGCCCTCCACATCCACGCGACGCACCACACCCGTGTGCATGTAGTCCACGCCGTCGATCACGCCGAGCGGTTTTGCGGTAATAAAATTTCCACTCGACACTCTTATATCGGCCCCCGCCATCGGCGAGTTGGCGAGCTCGGTCGAGAGGGTGGCTTCAATTTCCATTCGCACGATGCCGTTGGCTTCTTTCACACACTTCAAGGCGGCGTCATCGGTGACGCGCTTGGCATCAATCAAGCGGCTTGGTACGCCGTGCTGTTTGAGTTGATCCTCCACCTGCGGGCGCGTGCCGTGAACGAGCACCACGCGTACCTCTAAGCTCACCAGCACGTTGATGTCGTGAGCAAGCTGCATCAGCTCGCCGTCGGCCTGCACTTCGCCACCAAACGCGATCACGATCGTGCCGCCGCCAAACTCGTGGATGTACGGCGTTGCCGAGCGGAACCACTTGACGAAGGCTTCGAGTTTTTTGCTGTCGTTTTTGGCCATGAGCTTTGAGATTGGGATGCGGGGGTGGGCAATGCGCTGCAATTTTAGCAGCCAGCGCCGCTCAGTACGGGCTCAATACTGACTTAGTGCGGACTCAGTGCCAGCCGTGCCGCGAGTGCTGCCATGCCGGCTGTTTCGGTTCGCAATACGCGTGGCCCGAAGGCAGCGCGTGCGATGCCGTGACGCTCTGCGAGCGCGATTTCTTCGTCGGTGAAGCCGCCCTCCGGCCCCACCACAAGTGCTAGGTGGGGTTCAGTTGCCAGAAATTGGCTGAGCGCGGATTGGGCAACCGGGTGCAGCATCACCCGTACTGCCTCACTTTCGCGTGCTGCCCAGGCGGTGAATTCCATCACGGGATAAATTATCGGCACCCGATTACGCCCACATTGCTCGCAGGCCGCCACCGCAACGGCGCGCCAATGCTGCGCGCGTTTGTCGGCACGCTCACGATCAAGCTTCACCGTGCCGCGCGCACTCATCACGGGCACGATTGCGGCCACACCAAGCTCGGTCGCCTTCTGGATAATCCAATCCATTTTGTCGCCCGTGGCGAGCGCTTGTACGAGCGTGGTCGCCCGCGTAGCCTCGCGCTCGATCACACTAAAGCGTTGCAAACTCACCATGACGTCACGCTTGCCCAGCGACTCAACACGCGCTAAAAATTCACCGCCCGCGCCGTCAAATAACGTAAGCGCATCGCCCTCTGTCAAGCGCAGCACGCGCAGGTGCTGCGCTGCGGCGGCATCGAGCGTGTGGGTGGCAGGGAAAATTTGGTCGCGCGGCAGTGCCGTCGCAACGTGAAATCGAGGTGCAGACATAAGTGTAGGAGGCCAAGGAGAGCGGCTATTATAGCGGCGGAGCTTTTCTCTTTTGTCACGCACACCGCGCTTATGCTTCTACTTAAAATTTTTCTGGTGCCGTTTTTTCTCGCTGTGATTTCACTGGCCGGTAAGCGCATGGGACCTAGCTTTGCGGGCTGGCTCGCGGGCTTGCCGGTGGTGGTGGGCCCGATTTTATTTTTGTTAGCTCTTGAGCAAGGTGCGCCCTTCGCGGCGGCCTCCGCCGTGTTTACCTTAGCGACGGTTAGCACCGTAATCGCCTTCGGCCTCGGCTATGCGTGGGCAGCGCGCAGCGCGGGGTGGGGGCTTGCGTTTTTGGCGGGGCTCACTGCGTGGCTGATTGCGGCTTGCGTCGTCGGGGCGATTTCGTTTACGTTAACGAGTGCTGCGGCGGCGGCACTGGCGGCAATCTTAATCGGGCCGCATCTCTTCCCGCCACTCGCGAACATCACCGCACGCGCGCCGCTGCCCTGGAGCGAATTACTACTTCGCATGTTGGCAGGTGGCTTGCTGACGTTTTTAGTCACCCACTTTAGTCAACACTTGGGCACCACGTGGGCGGGCATTGCGGCCTTAGCGCCTGTATTAACGCCAGTCTTGGCGGTATTTGTGCATCGTCGCTCAGGGGGCGATCATGCGATTGCGTTACTAAAAGGGCTCGTGCGCGGGCTGGCGGCGCTCGCCGCATTTTGTGCCGTGGTGGCCTCGCAGCTTGCCTCGCTTGGCATCAGCACCACGTTTGCGTTGGCGATTCTAGTCGCACTTTGCGTGCAGGGACTCACGTATTATTTAGGTAGTCGATCTCGCTAGGCACCTATCTTAAACGTCAAGCTAAGCGCACCATTACCCGCGCATAAAGCGCCGAAACTCTAATAGGGGCGCTGGTTTTCAGCCAATTAGCAGAAATTAATAGGGGGTCTTTTTAGCCAGTTTCAGCGCACTTTCTAGCGCGCTCGCGAGCACGCGTGGCTGATACGGTTTTTTCAATACCCGCATCACGCCCGCCTCTTGTGCGCGTAATTCAAAGCCTGGGCCACCGTAAGCGGTAATGATAATAATCGGCAAGTGCCGCTGCTTTGCATGAAGGCGCGCCGCAAATTCGGTGCCGGTCATACCCGGCATCACTTCATCGGTCAGTACGGCGGCAAACGCATCGGGCTTACGCTCGAAGGCCGCTAAAGCCTCCACCGCAGACGGGTAGCTCGCAACGGCATAGCCTAGATCAACCAAAATTTCTTCGGCCAATTCACGCAGCGCCTCTTCATCATCGGCGAGCAAAATAAGTTCGCCATCGCCGCGCGGCATCGTTTCGGCAAGTGCCGCTGGTGCGAGGGCGGCATCGGGATCGGCGGGTAAATAAACATGGAAGGTGCTGCCCACATTAGGCGCACTTTCAACCACGATGCCACCTCGGTGCGCCTTGGTAATCGCCATCGCGAGCGACAGACCCAGCCCGGTGCCTTTGCCGGTCGCCTTGGTGGTGAAAAACGGCTCAAACATGCGCGCCTGTGTTTCAAAATCAATCCCCACGCCGCGATCCATCACCGAGACTTGGATGTAATCGCCCGGTGGCAATTGATCTTGCGCCACAAGTAAGGGGGTCACGAGCGTGACCGGGCCCGCGCGCAGCGTGATGGTGCCGCCTTGCGGCATCGCCTGCACACCGTTGGTGACTAAATTCATAAATAGTTGGTGGAGCTCGGTGGCATCCCCCGCCACAATCATGGGAGCCTGCGTATCGTCTAGCGTAAGCAGCAATGTGTGGGTCGTGGAGCCGCGCACCAAGGTGACCACTTCTTCTAGCGCGTGCGATACATTCACCGCCACGCGTGCGCCGGGGGTGCGGCGGCTAAAGGTAAGGATTTGCGAAACCAGCACGCGCCCGCGCTCGCCTGCTTTCATGATGGTATCGAGGTAGCGCGCAAGCGGCGTGCCTTCTACGACTTTTTGCTTGGCAAGCTCACCGTAGCCCAGAATGGAGGCGAGAATATTATTGAAATCGTGCGCGATACCCCCGGCGAGCTGGCCAATGGCTTCCATTTTTTGTGCTTGGCGAAGCTCGGCCTCTAATTCTAGGCGGGCACTTTCTTCTTCGCGTTTCGCGGTGATGTCTTTGATAAAGCCCACGATCATTTGCGGTTTGGCTTTGTCATCGGCCACGAGGCGCCTATTAGCGCGGTTGTACGATGTCACGCCGAGCAGCATGTAGCGGCCATCCGGGCGGGCGAGCCTGTATTCAAGGCTCACTGAGGCGAGCTTGCCTTCGAGCAGCTGCGTGCGAAGGCTAAGCACATTGGCGCGATCATCAGGGTGGATTTTTTCGGTCCACGCGTCCACGGTAGCCAAATCGCTGGCTTGCCAGCCGAGTACGCTTGGCACATCGCCAGAAAGGCTAAAGCGTCCTTGGGGCAAGCGCACTTCAAAGAGCAAATTTTCACTCGCCTCTATCGCCGCAAAGTAGCGGTGCTCCATATCGAGTGCGTTGGCTAATGCCGTGCGGCGCTCGATCAAGAGCGCGCTTGCCAAAAGCGTAGACACGGCCAACACGGTCAAAAATCCTTGCAGATGTACCACCGCTTTTTGGGTGGGAATGTAGCCCGAGACGAACGGCCCTAAATTTTGCATGGTGAAATAAATCGCCACGAACGAGCACACCACCAAGGCCAGCGTGGCTCCACGTAATCCAAAGCGCGCCGCACCCCAAAGCACAAACGGCACCACCAAATAAAACAGCGGGGCCACCACGCCGAAGGCATCCGGGCGCATCGTGAAAATGGTGTAGGAGGCCGCGACGAGGCCCAATAGCATGGCGGCGAATTCAATGACTTTCCAAACATCGAACGGCTCGACGCGCGACTCCTCGCGCGTGAGCCAGGCCGCCATGAGCGGTGCCATGAGCACAATACCGAGGCCATCTGAAACAAAAAAACGCACAAACGTGGTGGCGAAATCGGCATTGGCCGAGACCACAAAAAGGGCTGCCGTCATCGCCGCACTGAGGCCATTGACCATCAGCAAGACCCCGATAATGAGCCCGGCAAAACGCGGAATACCGCGCCAGTTGCCGCGAAAGCGCTGCTGAACAAAATCCAGTACCGCGACCCCGCCGGCCAATTGCAAGGTATTGATGAGCGCTGTGGTGTAGATCACCGGCCACAGCCAGCTGGTTGTGAAACCGTGAACAACACTACCGACAAAAATCGCCAAGAGCTGCGGCCAGCGCACGTGGCCACGCGTGATATGCCAGAAGCCTAGCGCGAAGCCCTCCGAGAGCCAGATTGGGTACGCCGACGAGGCATCGCCCGCTAAATTAAAACTCATCGCCATGCAAAGCGCGTAGCCGAGCCCGGCTACGAGTGCCAAGCCGAGGCTGGCGAAATTTGGAAGATAGCGGCTAGGTGTTGCTTGCATGGCGCACAGAATACAGCATGGGCTTAGCGCGGCTTAGGCCACGAACAAGCAGATGGCGGCGAAGTGAATCGCAGCCGCTGCCAGTACAAAAACATGCCAAACGCCGTGCCAGTGTTGGCCCGGGTGCTTTTTATCATAGATGTAAAAAAATATTCCGCCGGTGTAAACCACGCCGCCGGCGAAAATCCATAACATGCCGCGCCACGTGATCGCGTTTAGCATGGGCACCACACCAACAATGACCATCCAGCCCATCACCACGTAGATGGCAAGCGAAAGCTTGCGCGCGCCGCGCCCAAGCCAGAGCTCTTGCACGATACCGAGTACGGCAAGCGCCCACACCACGCCAAAGAGCGACCAGCCCCATGCGCCGCTTAAGCTCACGAGCGTAAAGGGCGTGTAGGTGCCCGCAATCAATAAATAAATCGCGCAGTGATCGAGCTTTTGCGAGATAATTTTTCGCGATCCCTCGCTTGCGTGATAAAGCGTAGACGCACCAAAGAGTGCCACCAGCGTTGCGCCGTAAATCGAAAAACTCACCACGCGCCACACATCACTACTCTGTGCGGCGTGGGTGATGAGTAGCGCCGTGCCCAACACCGCGAGTGCGGTGCCAGCAAGGTGCGTGTAGGTGTTAAGACGTTCGCCGAGAATCATGGCTGCTTTGTGCTGTGTGAGGAAGATTGTCCGACTCTAACAAAGATAGCCCCGGCTAACCAAACCGATACGCATCCATCGCCAAGACATTGCCCTCGATGCCCGCGTAGGTGCGCGTCACCTCGGGCTGCTCACCGGCCGCGCCGCGCGCAACAAACAAGGGCAAGAAATGTTCGGGCGACGGATGCGCGCGGGCGGCACCGGGGGCAAGCTCACGGTAGCGCGCAAGCTTACCGCTATCGTTTTGTTTGAGCGCTTCCCAAACCCAGTGTTGAAACTCGCGCACATACGCGGGCACGCCGTCGCGGCCCGCACCGCGCATCCAATCGCCTAGGTTGTGCGTGAGATGCCCGGAGCCCACGATCAAGACCCCCTCGCGGGTGAGAGGGGCGAGCGCGCGGCCCACCGCCAGATGATGTTCGGCGTCCCGCGCGGGCTGCACCGATAGCTGCACGACCGGGATAGCGGCATCGGGGAACATTTTTCGTAGCGGCACCCACGTGCCATGATCGAAGCCACGCGTGGGCTCCTGTGCCGCCGAAATATGCGCCGCCGTAAGCAGGGCTTGCGCCCGAATCGCAAGCGCTGGCGCGCCTTTCGCGGCATAGCTGATCTTATAAAGCGCATCGGGAAAGCCCGAAAAATCGTAAATCATCGGCGGTGCTGCGGCCGCCGAAAGCGTCGGCTGCAAGGTTTCCCAGTGCGCGGTAACGACCAGCACCGCAACCGGCGGCGTGATGGCGGCCGCCATCGCCTGCCATGCCTCACCGGCTGCACCCGCGTTAAGTGCGTGCATCGGTGAGCCGTGCGAGAGAAAAAACGTGGGCAGCATTACGTGCCAAGGCCCGCGGCCGCGAGCGCTTCCTGCACCCGGGGTCTGGCACACCTTGCAAGCGCAGCCTCGAAAGTCGTCACTAAATTTTCGGCCCCAAGTTGGTCGGTAAAGTTGGCGCGCTGCATGAGCGATAAGGGTTGGTGATTTACCCCCACCAGCAAGAGCTGGCCTTGTCTTGCGGACATTTTGCGACGTAAATCGTCAAGCACTTCGAGTGCCGTGGTGTCTACGTTGATGACTTGATGCATATCCAAAATCAGCACGTCGGGCAGCGCTTTAACGTCATGACCGATGTGCTCAAGCTTATTGACGCTACCAAAAAAGAGCGAACCAAATAACCGATACGCGCGCACGTTCGCCCCATTGACCTCGGCAAGCTGTGATGATGTGAGGGCGATCTCATCGACTCTGGTGAGATCAGCAATACGAAAAATAAAAAATAAGCTCGATAGCACCAGCCCGACCTCAATGGCTGTCACCACATCAAAGGCCACGGTAACAATAAAGGTCGCCAAAAAGGTGGTGCGATAAAAAAGTGAAAACTGATTTAAGCGCCGAAACTCGGCCCACGGCCCCATGCCATACGCCACCCACAGCAAAATCGCGGCCAGCGCGGCCAGTGGAATATGTGCCGCGAGCGGGGCTGCGACTAGCAAAATAACGAGTAACGTCAGCGCGTGAATCATGCCCGCAACAGGTGTGCGCGCACCACTACGCACGTTGGTGACGGTACGCGCAATGGTGCCGGTGGCGGCGATGCCGCCAAAAAAGGGCACGATAAAATTTGCAATCCCTTGCGCCATCAGCTCTTGATTAGGATCGTGGCGATCATCAATCATGGTGTCGGCAATGCGCGCGCATAAGAGCGACTCAATCGCACACAAAAGCGCAATCGCGACCGTTGGTGCAAAAAGATTGCGCGCGGTTTCCCAATCAAAATGGGGAATTTTGATACTCGGTAGGGCTTGCGGCAGCGCGCCAAATTTACTGCCGATAGTCTCTATCTTTAGCTCCAGCAACCACGCGGCAAGCGAGGCTGCGACCAGCACCAAAAACGTGCCCGGCAAGAGTGCCACCATGCGCTCGAGCTTGGTCGTGGTGACGGCGCGCGTGCGAAACAATACCAACAGCGCTACCGACAGCGCACCAATCGCTAACGCGTCAAAGTTGACCGTGTGTAGTGATTGCGCCAATATTTTTAACTGTGAAAAAAAATTGGCTGGCATCACCATAACCTGCAAGCCCAAAAAATCTTTGATCTGGGCAAGCCCAATAATGAAGGCGATGCCGCCCGTGAAACCGAGCACCACTGACACCGGAATAAAGCGAATAAGGCCACCGAGCTTGAACGCACCCATCGCGAAGATGAGCACCCCGGCAAGTGAGGTAGCGATCAATAAATTGGCGACACCGTATTTATCGACGATGGCGTAGAGGAGTGCCACAAACGCACCCGCTGGCCCGCCAATCTGCACGCGCGAGCCGCCGAGAGCGGAAATCAAAAAGCCAGCGATGATGGCACTTACCAAGCCGTTTTCGGGGCGCGTGCCCGACGCGATGCCAAAGGCAATCGCTAACGGCAGCGCAACCACACCCACCGTCAGCCCAGCGGCGAGATCGTGACGAAAATCGTGGCGCGAATAATGCGCGAGGTGATCCGCCAGACGCGGACGAAACGAAAACAGGCGCCAGGGATTCACGAGCGGCCCGCACGCCTTTGACGTAAACCGATCAAGACGCAACCACGTCTGCGTCAAAGCAATAGCCGGCACCTCGCTCGGTGCGGATGAGGGTCGGCTCGTTGGGGTCGACTTCAATTTTTCGTCTTAAACGCAATATCTGCACGTCGATAGATCGGTCGTAAATATCGTCGTGGAGGCGGCTTGATTCAAGTAGCTGATCGCGCGAGAGCACCCGCTTGGGCGACCTTAGAAACGTCACCAATAGCGCAAATTCGCCATTGGTAAGGTCCACCTTTGCACCGGCCGGGCTACTTAGCTTACGGGCACCCATTGTCAAGGTCCAGCCGGCAAATTGGTAGGCGCGGCTTTCCGGCTCGCGGCGCGGGTGCTCGGTGCCCGAGCTCGTTGGGTCATAGCGGCGCAGCACGGCCTTGATACGCGCCTGGAGCTCGCGCGGGCTAAAGGGCTTGGTGACGTAGTCATCCGCGCCTAGCTCGAGGCCGAGCACACGATCTACTTCGTGGCCTTGGCCGGTTAGCATGATGATCGGGGTATCTGAAGCGGCGCGCACATTACGGGCGAGCACGAAGCCATCCTCGCCGGGCATTTTTACGTCCAACACAATCAAATCTACGCGTTCTCGCGCGAGGATGGCGTGCATTTCGCGGCCACTCGCGGCGATCGACACTTGAAACCCGTTCTCGCCCAGATACTCCGCGATCAATTCGCGGATCGCCACATCGTCGTCTACCGCCAGAATGTGCGCCATTGCCATTATCGTGCTCGATTCATTTTGTTTGCTTTGCCAAGTTTGAACCACTGTATTTTTTTTGTGCTCCCATGATTGCAAGGATACATCAGCCATTAGGCGCGTTGCTCGACGTTTTCAATTCACACATGTTTGCAAATCTGCCCGGCACGGCTGCCCCAGAGGCAGGTTAACGCCAGCGCCGAAACACAAGCACTGGCGCGGGTTTTCAGGCGGTTTCCACATTAAAGAACAACGCCAAATCGCAACGCGCGCGCGCGCCGATTGCAACTGTAATAAACCGAGGCATTCTTGTAACGAACGCGTAATGCGGCACTCACAAACTCAGTAGCACTAACTCAGCCCAGCTTGGAAACCAACCGTGTCAACCGCGCACCCTCCCCGAGAAAGCCGCACAGAAACCGAAGCCAATTTGGCTGCGGGTTTTGACGCGCTGTTTTCGACCTTGCCGCAGGGCACGGGGTGGCTTGACGCGCCGTTTCATTCGCTCACGCTGACCTCACAATTCCAGCCTATTTTTGACGTGGCCGAGCAACGCTGTTACGCCTACGAGGGGCTCTTACGCGCGCATGATGCGGCCAAGCAGCCACTCGCCCCTGCGGCTGTCTTTGCCGAGGCCGTGGGTGCCCGCGCGCATCTACATCTTGATTGGCTTTGCCGAGCGCTACACCTGCGTAACGCGCCCAATTTACACGCGCCAGAATGCCTTATTTTTATAAACGCCTACCCCGAGGCGGCGATTCAAGATGCGCCGCACCCGGAGGTTTTTGCGAGCATGGTCGCGTACTACGGGCTTAACCCGCAGCACATCGTGATGGAGATTTTGGAGACAGAAGTTGCCGATGAGGCGCTGTTGATTAAGGCGGTCGCGTTTTATCGCTCGCTCGGCTGCAAGGTCGCGATTGATGATTTCGGCATGGGAGCCTCCGATTTTGATCGGCTCTGGCGACTACGCCCTGATTTTGTGAAGATTGATCGTGCTGTCATCATCGCGGCGACCAAAGACCCACAGGCGCGCTTGGTGCTCAACAATATGGTTCGCCTGATACGCCGCTGCGGCGCGCGGGTGGTGGCCGAGGGCATCGAGACGCAGCACGAAGCCATCGTGGCAGTTCATGCGGGCGCAGATTACTTGCAGGGCTTTTATTTTTCGCACGCACATCAGGCCGCGTTTCCGCCTGCACTCGCCAAACAGATATTTAAGCGAATTGCCGACGCGGTCTACGCGGAAGAGGCGCCACGCACGGATACGCACACAACGCTGGCACCCTACCTAGCGGCTCTCACGCGCGCAGCCGAAGAGATGGCGGCGGGCGAGAGCTTTATCGAAGCCGTCATCCCACTCATGATGTTGCAGGGCACCGTGCGCGCGTATGTGATCGCCTCGGA
>JAYVGG010000132.1:0-4978 GCA_043772475.1 Burkholderiales bacterium | reverse complement strand
GTAAACATGGGAGAGCGATCCAACCCCGCGCGGATCGCATCATGCGTCGCGGCATTGGTGTGCGTCATCCAGCACGAAATTTGGCGCGGGTGCATGGCGTGATTGCCGAGGTAGGAAAACACGGGTGTCGGGTTATCCCCCGCTTGTTCTTGGCATTTACTGAAATCAATACTGCGGCCATCAATGCGCGGTGGCGTGCCGGTTTTAAGCCGCCCAACCGGGAGTTTCAATTCCCGCAAGCGTGCTGCCAACGTGATCGCGGGCGGGTCACCGGCGCGCCCTGCGGCGTAGTTTTCGAGGCCGACGTGGATTTTCCCGGCGAGAAAGGTTCCGGCCGTCAAGACCACTGTTTTTGCCTGAAAGCGAATACCTGCTTGCGTAATAACGCCCGTCACGGTTAGGGTATTGGCCGTTTCATCTAACATTAAATCATCGACCGCCTGCTGAAAAAGCCACAAATTGGGCTGATTTTCGAGCCGTTGGCGAATGGCGGCGCGGTACAAAACGCGGTCCGCTTGGGCGCGGGTGGCGCGCACGGCGGGGCCTTTACTGGCATTGAGCGTGCGAAATTGAATCCCCGCTTCATCGGTGGCAATCGCCATTGCGCCGCCGAGCGCGTCGATTTCTTTGACCAAATGCCCCTTGCCAATCCCGCCTATCGACGGGTTACACGACATCTGCCCCAAGGTTTCAATGGCGTGGGTAAGCAAACAGGTTTTCGCACCCGTGCGCGCCGAAGCCAGCGCGGCCTCGGTGCCAGCGTGGCCGCCGCCAATGACAATCACGTCAAATCGGTTGGGGAAATCCATGGTTTGCGACTCAGTTCGGGGGACGGGCATTCTAAGCCATCGCCTTGGAAAAGGCTATGGCGGGGCGGGCGATGTTTCACGTGAAACCTATTGAACCCTATTTGCCGATGCAAAACGAGTTGAAAATCTCGCCTAGTAGGTCGTCTGAGGAAAATTCACCGGTAATCCGCGCTAATGCGTTTTGGGCTAAGCGCAGCTCTTCGGCATATAGATCGAATTGTGTAGAAAGTAATGCGGCGCGATCAAGGTGTTCGCCCGCCTCGGCAAGCGCACGCAGGTGCCGCTCACGCGCCATAAAAACCCCCTCCCCCGATGGCTGCCAGCCTGCTGTTGCGAGTAGCCATTCGCGAACGGCTTCCATTCCCGCACCCGTTTTTGCCGATACCCCAAGGGCAGCAGTGTCACCCAGTGTCACCGGATGTAGGTCGATTTTATTGGCCACATGCGCGACGGGTAACGCGGGCGGCAGCTTATCGAGGATCGCCTGCTCGGCGGCACCAATTTCCTCACTTGCTTCGGTAATCAGTAGCGCGGCACCGGATTTGGCGACCGCCGCCCAGGTTCGCTCAATGCCGATTTTTTCGACAGCGTCACCCGTGTCACCAATGACACGCAAACCCGCTGTATCGACGAGGTGGATGGGCACACCGTCGATTGAAATTGTCGCGCGCACGGTGTCGCGTGTGGTGCCCGCGATGGGGGTGACAATCGCGATCTCATCGCCCGCGAGCCGGTTTAAGAGGCTTGATTTACCCACATTGGGTCGGCCGATGAGGGCGACGGTGAGGCCATCCCGCAGCACCATGCCTTGCTGGGCCGCACCTTGTAAATCGGCCCAAACCCCGCGCAGCGCCTTGAGTTTGGCGGCTTGCGCGGCACGGTCAGCGGGGTCGATTTCTTCTTCAGGAAAGTCGATGCAGGCCTCAACATGCACCCGTAAATCAATTAACGCATCGGTCAAGGTATGGACGCGCTGTGAGAATTCGCCCGTTAGTGAGCGCACCGCCGAGGCCGCCGCCTCAGCCGAGCTCGCCGCAATCAGGTCGGCCACACTTTCGGCTTGGGCAAGATCGAGCTTGTTATTGAGATAAGCGCGCCGGGTAAATTCACCGGGCTCGGCCAAGCGGCATCCGTGTGCCAAACAAGCTTGTAGCAAGCGCTGCATGACAGCCGTGCCACCGTGGCCTTGCAGCTCGAGCACGTCTTCGCCGGTGTAGGAGTGCGGTGCCGCGAACAGGAGTGCGATGCCTTGGTCGATCACACCCGCGTCAGCGCCCCGAAAGGTGGCGAGGGTGGCAACGCGGGGGAGTAACGGTTTGCCGGCTAGGGCTGTGCCAAGTGCGGCCAGCCCACGCCCAGAAACGCGAACCACCCCAATCCCACCCCGCCCCGGCGCGGTGGCGATGGCGGCGATTGTTTCACGTGGAACAATGGGGGTGGGCATGGCGCGAATGTATCACGCGCTATGTCGTTAACAGATTAACGCTTCGGCGCTTTGACCGGCAGCGCCGCACCATAAGTGCGGTTAATGTACTGCTGCTGGGCGATACCGAGTAGATTTTGCATCGTCCAATACAGCACCAAGCCCGCCGGGAAGAAAAAGAACATCACCGAAAACACGATCGGCAACATCATCATGACTTTCGCCTGAATCGGATCGGCCGGCGTGGGTTGAAGCCGGGTTTGCACAATCATCGAGGCACCCATGATGATGGGCAGTAAATACCATGGGTCTGGGGTGGAAAGATCTTGAATCCAGCCCATCCACGGCGCGTTTCTCAGCTCGACCGCGCTCAGCAGCACCCAGTAAAGCGAGATAAAAAATGGGATCTGAATCACCATCGGCAAGCAGCCGCCGAGCGGGTTGATTTTCTCGGTCTTGTACATTTCCATCATCGCTTGGTTAAGCTTGACGCGGTCATCCCCAAAGCGCTTTTTCAATTCTTCCATCTTGGGTGCCACGAGCTTCATCTGCGCGATGGACTTACCCGCCTTTTGATTAAGCGGGAAAAACACGATTTTGAGCAAGATCGTAAATACAATAATCGTCCACCCCCAATTGCCAAGCCCGGGCCAAGATACGCTAGGCACCCCATCGTTAATCGCTGAAAGCACCAGGAACATCGGCTTCGCGAGCACGGTCAACATGCCGTAATCGACCACCAACTCAAGGCCGGGTGCTAATTTTTTGAGCTCTTCTTGCTCCTGCGGGCCCACATAAAGCGGCATCGTAAGGCTTGCCGACGCGCCGGGTGCCACCGTGCCAACCGGCACAATCACGCCCGCCATATAGAGTGTGCTATCGACCTTTTTGGTGAAAAACTCACGCGGAGTATTGCCT
The DNA here is from genome assembly GCA_043772475.1 of Burkholderiales bacterium. Classification (GTDB taxonomy): domain Bacteria; phylum Pseudomonadota; class Gammaproteobacteria; order Burkholderiales; family Usitatibacteraceae; genus UKL13-2. The sequence continues at coordinate 1,828 of JAYVGG010000132.1, read as the reverse complement.
GCGGGCAGCCAAGCCGATACAAAATAATGCTGCACCATGCCGATCCAGCCATCTTTTGCTTGTTTCTCGTGGCTGGTCTTTTGCTTCTCAATATCGCTGAAATCAACTTTCTGGAATTTTTTGGCTTCCGTGTAAATAGCCGGCCCGGTAAAAGTCACCACCCCTGTAAATGGGTTGCTGCCGGTGTTTTCACCTTCGGGCGAGTTGCCGTCACGTAAAAATTGAAAATAGGCGCTGGGGTTAATGGCGGCGGCGGAATCGTTTTTGATCTCGTATTTCACATCAGCTACATAGCTGCCGCGCTTGAGTGTGATGAGCTTCTTGATGGTCACACCGGGTGAATCGGTGTTGGTCATCGTCGCGGTGATTTCTTGGCCGGTGCCGATGTCAAAATTGTCACCCTCAATGATCCAATTCGCGGTGTGGTTTGGGAGTGTTCCCCCCAGCAGGCCTGATTGGGCGATGAAGTAATGACCAACTTTGTCTTGCAAAATCGTCATCTTATTGACGGCATCTTTGGTCGCAAGGTGCTTATTGAGCACCGCATTACGAATATCGCCACCCACGCTATCGAGCACCAAGGTGAGCGTGTCGCTCTTGAGCGTGACCCGTTTGCCACTGGCCGCAGGTGCGGCGGCGGGGGTAGAAAGCGGTGCGGTACTCGGTACAGCGGTTGTGCCTGTTACGGTGGGCACGGTGGGTGCCGGGACAGCACCGGCGCTTTGATTCGCCGCTGCCGCAATTTGTGGCACAGGGGGCGGTAGGCCGTGTTTTTGCCACGCTTGCCATAAGAGCAAGCCGGAAAAAGAAAAAACAGCCAGCGCGATGATTCGTTGCGTATCCATGGGGTTTAGCGCCTAGGGTTGCGTTTTTAAGAAATTGTGGGAAAAGCGAAAAGCTAGGGAACCGGATCGTAGCCACCATCACACCACGGATGGCAGCGCAAGATCCTACCCGTCGTCAATACGCTCCCCTTCATCGCCCCATAGCGCGTGAGCGCATCCACCGCGTAATGCGAGCAGGTAGGCGTAAAGCGGCATTGCGTGCCGAAATGCGGGCTTAGGACATATTGGTACGCGCGTACCAACATCAAGAGCCCACGCGCGGCCGGCGACATCAGGCGGCACTCGCGGGCTTGGGTGGGCGAAGTTTGGCTAAAACCTGGTCGAACACCGATTTCGTGAGCGCAGTGAGCCCTGAATCTGGCATCGCGCCCTCAGGCTTTGCTTGCAGGCTTACCAACAAATGTACCGGCACGTTCGCAAGCAGATGTTGGCGAAAGCGTTCGCGAACCACCCGTTTCACGTAATTGCGATCCACCGCGCGCTTCAAAATCCGCTTGGGCACCGCAATCGCGATGCACGCACCAGCACCTTTAGCAGCGCGCGTGTCGTAACGCACGCCAATGATCGGCGGGGCGCTGGCAAGACGACGGCCACTTTTGAGTAGCGCCTTGACGGCGAATTCGTCTAACCTCGCGCGCCGTGGAAAGCGAGCAAGGGGCATCGGTGCAGGAGCAGCGACGTAAGCGGTGGGCGGCGAGGATTGATTGCCGCTATCGGCTAAGGAGTTCAAACCTACGCGTAGGACAAATCCGCCTTAAACAGCGAGACGGGCGCGGCCTTTAGCGCGGCGCGCGCGGATCACACCGCGGCCACCAACGGTTTTCATGCGAACACGAAAGCCGTGCGTCTTTTTGCGGCGGGCTACGGAGGGTTGGTATGTGCGTTTCATGGTTATGCTCGATCTAAACGGGAAAAATAAACCGGGAAACCCCGGCAACTGAAGATAAGCCCTCAGCGGAACCTCGCATTATCGCGTTTTCGGT
>JAYVGG010000131.1:0-7171 GCA_043772475.1 Burkholderiales bacterium | reverse complement strand
ACCCTAGGCGTGAATGCCGTCATCGGCACCACCGGATTTTCCGACGCACAAAAACGCGAAATCGAAACGGCCGCGAAAAAAATCGCCATCGTGTTCGCGCCAAATATGAGCGTGGGCGTGAATGTGACGGCGAAATTAGTCGAAATGGCCGCGCGCTCGATGGGCCTTGAGGCCGACATTGAAGTCTTTGAAGCGCACCACAAAATGAAAGTCGATGCGCCCTCGGGCACCGCACTCATGCTCGGCGATGTCGCGGCCAAGGCGCGTGGGCAACATCTAAGTGACGTAGCGCGCTACGACCGCCACGGGGTCACGGGCGCGCGCGAGGCGGGCACGATTGGCTTTTCGGTTGTGCGTGCGGGCGACATCATCGGTGACCATACGGTTTACTTCGTGGGGCAAGGTGAGCGGATCGAGATTACCCATCGCTCAAGCTCGCGCGCGACCTACGCGACCGGCGCATTACGGGCGGCGCGCTTTCTGGCGGGCAAGAAATCGGGATTATTTTCGATGGATGAGGTGCTTGGGTTGAATGCGGTTTGATGTGTTTTTTTTGATTGCGTAAATGGCTGGAAACCCACGCCAGATATAGAGTTTTGCCCCTATTTCACTTCGCAGATTAGGTGAATATCTCGTCCTTTTTATAGGAAAAAATTGCCCAAAAATAACAATGAGCGTATGATGCTCACTTAATCGCGAAGCCTTCGCACACCACCAACTCGTGTGCCAACGCCGACGAAAACGCGGGAAAGCGCCGGAGTCACCTCCAGAGCCTTTCCCGTTTTTTTCGCCCGTTTTTTACGGCCATCAAAAATGGTCGTTTCGCGTGAGTTTTTTGCCACCTTTTCGTTTTGGAGTTCGCCTTGAAATCATTCCCGCCCGCGCTGCTAGTCCTTGCCGACGGGTCGGTATTTCGCGGCTCCGCCATCGGTGCCGCTGGCCACACGGTGGGTGAGGTCGTGTTCAATACCGCCATGACTGGCTACCAAGAGATTTTGACCGACCCTTCCTACAAAGGGCAGATTGTCACGCTCACCTACCCGCACATAGGTAACGTCGGCACCAACGCTGAAGATGCCGAATCGAGCAAAGCCTATGCAGCCGGATTGGTGATTCGCGATTTGCCATTGGCGGCGTCAAATTTTCGCAGCACCGAGTCGCTGCAAGATTATTTGATCCGTAATGGCATCGTCGCGATTGCGGATATCGACACGCGTCGCCTCACGCGCATGACGCGTGAGAAGGGCGCGCAGAATGGTTGCATTTTGGTCGGCGCACATGATGAGGCCGCAATCAAAACCGCGCACGCGCATGCGCTGGCCGCCCCCAGTATGGCGGGGCTTGATTTAGCAAAGGTCGTGAGCTGCAACGCGGCCTACGATTGGTCTGAAGGCACGTGGGCACTAGGGGCAGGATTCCAAAAGCTAACAAATGCGAAATTCCACGTCGTCGCCTACGACTTCGGTGTGAAGCAAAATATCTTGCGGATGCTCGCTGATCGTGGCTGCCGTGTGACGGTGGTGCCCGCGCGCACTACGGCTGCTGCGGCACTCGCCATGAAGCCCGACGGCGTATTTCTGTCCAACGGCCCCGGTGACCCCGAGCCCTGCGACTACGCGATTACCGCGATCAAAGAAATTATCGCGAAAGATATTCCCGTTTTCGGTATCTGCCTAGGCCACCAATTGTTGGGCTTGGCCTCTGGGGCCAAGACGCTAAAAATGAAATTCGGCCACCATGGCGCGAACCATCCGGTGCAAGATTTAGAAACCAAAAAGGTTTACATCACCAGCCAAAATCACGGCTTTGCGGTTGATGAATCCTCACTTCCCGCGACGCTAAAAATCACGCACAAATCGTTATTCGACGGTACTTGCCAAGGCATCACCCGCACCGATAAACGCGCCTTTAGCTTCCAAGGCCACCCGGAAGCGAGCCCTGGGCCGCACGAGGTGGGGTATTTGTTTGATCGGTTTATCGCGATGATGGGTGGCGCACATGGTTAAAGTGCTGACCGCGCAAGAGGCGCTAGTCGAGTACGAGATCGTGGTCTCGAAGATCGCGATTGTGCGTGGGCAGCGGGTGATGTTCTCCCATGATTTGGCTGAACTCTATGACGTTGAACCTAAAGTGTTGATGCAGGCCGTTAAGCGAAATGAAAATCGGTTTCCGCCTGATTTTATTTTTCAGCTTACAGATCAAGAGTTTACAAACTTGAAGTCACAAATTGTGACTTCAAGTTGGGGTGGCATTCGCAAGCTACCGCACGCTTTTACCGAGCAAGGTGTCGCCATGCTCTCAAGCGTACTGCGGAGCGAACGTGCGGTCGCGGTCAACATCGAAATCATGCGCGCCTTTGTCAGGATGCGCGCACTCATCGACAGTAATCGCGAGCTCGCCAAGAAACTCGGCGCACTCGAAAAGAAATACGATAAACAGTTTTCAGAAGTCTTTCAGGCGATTTACGGCCTGATGGATGATCGTGAATCAAAACCCAAACGCAAGATCGGCTTCGTTTAATCATGCCACGTCGCACAGACCTCAAATCCATCCTCATCATCGGCTCTGGCCCCATTGTTATCGGCCAAGCGTGTGAATTCGATTACTCCGGCGCGCAGGCGTGTAAGGCGCTGCGTGACGAGGGCTACAAAGTTATTTTAATTAACTCGAACCCCGCCACCATCATGACCGACCCGGACATGGCGGATGTGACCTACATCGAGCCGATCACGTGGCGGGTGGTGGAAAAAATCATTGCGAAGGAGCGTCCCGATGCGCTTCTCCCGACGATGGGCGGGCAGACAGCGCTAAATTGCGCGCTTGATCTTGACGCGAATGGTGTGCTGAAAAAATACAATGTCGAGATGATTGGTGCCACCAAAGAAGCGATTGATAAAGCCGAAGACCGGCAAAAATTCAAAGTCGCGATGACAAAAATTGGTCTTGATTCCGCCCGTTCTGGTGTCGCGCATTCGATGGACGAAGCGCTGAAAGTCCAAGCCAGTATTGGCTTTCCAGCCATTATCCGCCCCAGCTTTACGATGGGTGGATCGGGCGGCGGCATCGCTTACAACAAAGAAGAATTCCTGGCTATCTGCGAGCGCGGGCTCGAAGCGTCACCGACTAAAGAGCTGCTGATCGAGGAGTCACTGCTCGGCTGGAAAGAATTCGAGATGGAAGTGGTGCGCGATAAAGCGGACAACTGCATCATCATTTGCTCGATTGAAAACCTTGACCCAATGGGTGTGCATACCGGCGACTCGATTACGGTCGCCCCCGCGCAGACCTTGACCGACAAGGAATACCAGATCATGCGGAACGCGTCGATCGCGTGCTTGCGCGAGATCGGCGTTGAAACCGGCGGCTCGAACGTGCAGTTCGCGGTGAACCCGAAAGACGGGCGCATGATCGTGATTGAGATGAATCCGCGTGTGTCGCGCTCGTCTGCCTTGGCCTCGAAAGCGACCGGATTCCCGATTGCCAAAATCGCGGCCAAGCTTGCGATTGGCTACACGCTCGATGAATTGAAAAACGACATCACCGGCGGCGCAACTCCTGCCTCCTTCGAGCCTTCGATTGATTACGTCGTCACCAAAGTGCCGCGCTTCGCGTTTGAAAAATTCCCACAGGCGGACGCGCGCTTAACCACGCAAATGAAGAGTGTCGGCGAAGTGATGGCGATTGGCCGCACGTTTCAAGAGAGCTTGCAAAAAGCGCTGCGTGGCCTCGAAACCGGAGTCGATGGCTTCAACTTAAAAAGTGTTGACGAAGATAAAATCGGCGATGAGCTTGCCTACCCGCGCGGTGAACGGCTTTGGTACGTGGCGGATGCGTTTGGCATCGGTATGTCGCTCGAAGAAATTTACGGCTACACCAAGATCGACCCGTGGTTTCTAACGCAGATCGAAGAGCTGGTACAGATGGAATTAGCGATGGATAAGCAAACCATCGCTGACCTCACGCCAGATTATTTGCGTAGCCTAAAGCGTAAAGGGTTTGCAGATCGCCGCATCGCGCACTTGCTTAAAACCAAAGATAGCGAGATCCGCGCACTGCGTCATAAATTCAACATCCGCCCTGTGTATAAGCGCGTTGACACCTGTGCTGCCGAGTTTGCCACCTCGACCGCCTACATGTACTCGACCTACGACGAAGAGTGCGAAAGTAAGCCGACCAATAACAAAAAAATCATGATTCTCGGCGGTGGGCCAAACCGTATCGGGCAGGGGATTGAGTTTGATTATTGCTGCGTTCATGCCGCACTCGCGCTGCGGGCAGACGGCTACGAAACCATCATGGTCAACTGTAACCCTGAGACGGTTTCGACCGATTACGATACGTCGGATCGTTTGTATTTCGAGCCACTAACGCTCGAAGACGTGCTCGAAATTGTCGATATCGAAAAGCCGGTCGGCGTGATTGTGCAGTTTGGTGGGCAGACACCGCTAAAACTCGCGCGGGCGCTCGAAGCCAATGGCGTGCCGATTATCGGCACCACGCCGGACATGATTGACGTGGCCGAAGACCGCGAGCGTTTCCAGAAATTGATTCAAGAATTAGGGCTTAACCAGCCACCAAATCGCACCGCGCGCACCAACGAAGAAGCGATGCAGAAAGCTCGCGAGATCGGCTACCCGCTTGTGGTTCGGCCTAGTTATGTGCTCGGTGGGCGCGCCATGGAGATCATCCATTTTGAGTCCGATCTCGAGCGCTACATGCGCGAAGCGGTGAAGGTTTCAAACGATTCGCCGGTGTTGCTCGACCGGTTTTTGAACGACGCGATCGAGGTCGATGTCGATGCGGTATCTGATGGCGTGGATGTGATTATCGGCGGCATCATGGAGCACATCGAGCAGGCGGGCGTGCATTCGGGCGATTCGGCCTGTTCGCTGCCCCCGTTTTCGCTCTCTAAAGAATTGCAAGATGAGCTGCGTAGCCAAACGGTCGCGATGGCGAAAGCGCTCAACGTAAAAGGTTTGATGAACGTGCAGTTCGCGATTCAGCAAGAAAATGGATTGCCAAAAGTTTACGTGCTGGAAGTGAACCCACGCGCCTCGCGCACGGTGCCGTATGTGTCGAAGGCTGTCGCGATGCCGCTCGCGAAAATTGCCGCGCGCTGCATGGCTGGGCAATCGCTCAAATCACAAGGCATCACCAAGGAAGTCACCCCAACGTTCTTCTCGGTGAAAGAAGCGGTATTCCCGTTCATCAAATTCCCCGGTGTCGATGTGATCTTAGGCCCCGAGATGAAATCAACGGGCGAAGTAATGGGTGTGGGCAAAACATTTGCGGAAGCGTTCGTGAAATCGCAACTCGCCGCTGGCGTGAAAATGCCGACGGGCGGCACCGCGTTTATGTCGGTGCGGAACGCCGATAAACCGAAGGCCGAAGAAATCGCCCGCACGTTAATTGCGCTGGGTTTCACCATCGTCGCGAGTAAAGGCACCGCTGCACACTTGAGCAAAGCGGGCATCAAGGTGGACGCGGTCAACAAAGTCGCTGAAGGCCAGCCGCATATTGTCGATAAAGTGAAGAACCGCGAAATCAGCCTCATCATCAATACCGTCGAAGAAGATAAACGCTCGATTCGTGATTCTTGGTCGCTCCGCAACGCCGCTCTTCAAGGCCGTATCACCTACTACACCACCATCGCCGGTGCGCGCGCGGCCTGCCATGGGATGCAGCATACGAGCGCGCTTGAAGTGTATGATTTGCAGTCACTTCACCGCACGATTTAGCCTGTCTTTTTTTTTGCGATGCGTTCTTGCGTCGTCCTAGAACTTGCACCGAATTCCTATTGAGGTTTTGCCATGTCCAGTCTCGCCAAAGTCCCGTTAACTGTCCCCGGTTGGGAAGCGCTCAAAGCCGAATTGCAAAATCTAAAAACCGTCGAGCGACACAGCGTGGTGCAAGCGATTGCGGAAGCGCGCGCGCAGGGCGATCTCTCTGAAAACGCTGAGTACGATGCCGCCAAAGAGCGCCAAGGCTTTATCGAAGGCCGCATCGCCGAGCTCGAATCAAAACTTTCCGCCGCCCAAATCATCGACCCGAAAGAGCTCGAAGACGATGGCCGTGTCGTCTTCGGCGTAACCGTTGATTTGGAGTCTGTTGAGTCCGGCGACAAAGTAACTTATCAAATAGTCGGCGAAGATGAGGCCGATGTGAAGATCAATAAAGTTTCATTTTCCTCCCCGCTCGCGCGCGCGATGATCGGCAAATCGGCCGGCGATGTGGTGGAAGTTAAAGCGCCGGGCGGGGCGCGTGAGTATGAGATTGTGGAAGTGAAATATATCTGAAACACTAGGTGTGGCGCGGGGTTCCAAGCGATTGACGCATAAATTTTTGCGATCAAAATCGTGAAAATCTTGCTCACCGGCGCATCAGGCATCAAGGTTGCCGCAACCGTTGCGCGATTGCTGGCACAGTTGCACCACGTGGTGGGGCTTGATCGTGTCGCCGCTCCTACCACGCACATCATTGCCGACATCACCGCCGCCGATTGGCGCACCCACCTTGCCGGTGTTGATGCGGTCGTTCACTTCGCAGCGCTTCACGCACCACACCGCGTAACCCATACGCGCGACGATTTTGTGGCGACCAATGTAAAGGCCACCGGCGCGCTACTCGCGGCCGCACGCGAGGCAGGGGTGAAACGCGTAGTTTTTGCCAGCACCACTAGCGTCTACGGGCGTGCAATGCGAATGCCAGATCGCGCAGCTTGGGTTACCGAAGCCCTTACACCGATTGCCGAAGATATTTACGACGAAACCAAGCTCGAAGCGGAAGCGCTGTGTCGTGATGCCTACGCCGCTGATTTTGTGACCATGGCACTCCGCTTTTCGAGATGCTTCCCCGAGCCCACGCCAGAAATGGCGCTCTATCGGCTTTATCGTGGCGTGGATGCGCGCGACGTGGCGAATGCGTTTTCACTCGCACTCGACCACACCCCCGCGCAGTTTGAAGCCTTCAATATCTCAGCCGCCACGCCATTTTTAGAAACGGATTGCGAGGCGTTGAAACGCGATGCGGCATCCGTCATCTATGCGCGCACGCCCGAATTTGCCGCCGCCTTTGCCGCACGCGGCTGGCCGCTACCGACATCCATTGATCGCGTCTACGTGATCGAAAAAGCGGCGCGAGCGCTAGGGTTTAAGCCAGAGTTTGGGTGGCA
>JAYVGG010000130.1:0-2140 GCA_043772475.1 Burkholderiales bacterium | reverse complement strand
CCACCGGCATCGTGGGTGGTGTAGAGCATGATGCAACGGTTGTAGTGAACACGCATATCGGGGTGGTGATCCTGTTGGTGAGAAATCCACGCGGTTGCGTTTACAAACGCCATGGTGTGGTGATAGTTTTTGAACGTGAACGTTTTTTCAATCGCGCTGACCCCACTTGCATCAGCCACGCGCACCCAGCCGGGCAGGTGCGCGAGATGGAAGGCTACGTCGGTTTCCGCTAATTTTTTAGCCCCGCCTGTGCAAGTTTGCGTGTGTAGGCTCATCAGGCGCGCGCCAGTGTTTTCAAGTGGGCGATGCGGATATTGGCAGGTGGGTGTGAGTCATATACGGCCGAGTGTAGCGGGTCGGGCGTGAGGGTGGAAGCGTTATCGCGGTAGAGTTTCACCAGCGCGCTAATGAGATCCCTCGATTGCGTTTGCGAGGCCGCATAGGCATCGGCTTCAAACTCGTGCTTACGTGAAAGCAAGCTGCCAAGTGGCGTTAACCAAAACGTGAATACCGGGATCACCAAAAAAAACAACATGAGCGAGAGCGATACGTGCGGGCTTGTCGTTGCGGCACCCAAGCCTTCATAAAACCACGGCTTATTGATCGCCCAGCCCATGAGGGCCAAGATCACGAACACCAACGCGAATTGCCCGATCATCATTTTGGCGACGTGCTTGCGTTTGAAATGCCCTAGCTCGTGCGCGAGTACGGCTTCGATTTCGGGGCCGGTTAAGCGCTCGACCAAGGTATCAAAAAACACGATGCGTTTGGTTTTGCCAAAGCCGGTGAAATAAGCGTTGCCATGGCTTGAGCGTTTCGAGCCATCCATCACAAATAATCCCTTCGCCGCAAAGCCACAGCGCGTGAGCAGCGCCTCAATGCGCGCCTTCAACGTTTCATCAGCGAGCGGGGTAAATTTATTAAAAATCGGCGCGATGAAATTAGGATAAATCGCCATCATCAGTAAGCTAAAGCAAAGCCATGTGAGCCACACATAGAGCCACCACAGTCCGCCCATTTTTTCCATGAGCCAGAAAACGGCAAGCAATAAGGGAATGCCAATCACAGCACCCAAGAGCCAGCCTTTTAGGGTGTCCAAAACGTAGAGGCCGGGGGTGAGCTTGTTAAAGCCGAATTTAGCCTCGATGCCGAACGTGCGGTAAAGATCAAAGGGCAGCGTGATAAGGCCGCTCAGGAATGTGATGCCAATCACGAGCGCCACGCCGCGCCACATGCCGGTGAGCGCCTCGGCGGCCCAGTGGTCGAATACCCATAGCGCGCCGCCGAGAGTCAGCACCAGTAATAGCGCTAACTCCACCACACTCGCCGCCAAGCCAACATCAATTTTTTCACGCGTGTAGTCGGCCGCTTTTTGGTGTGCCTCGAGCGTGATGAGATCAGCAAACTCCGCCGGCACCGCCGCGCGATGTTTACCCACATGCGCGCGGTGGCGTAGCGACAGCCACGTCTGGAAAGCAAACATGGCGACAACGAAAGAAACAAACAAGGTAGTGAATGTTGAGCTGGTCACGGTGGCGTTCATGCGAAAATAAGAAGACATCACATTTTACGGCTCATCTTAAGGCGCATATGGCACAGGATCAAAATAATCTCATCTGGGTAGATATGGAAATGACCGGGCTCGTTCCCGAGACCGACTGCATTATCGAAGTCGCGGTCGTCGTCACCGATGCGGACCTCAACACCATCGCCGAAGGCCCGGTGTTGGTGGTTCACCAGAGTGACGCGATAATGGCGGGCATGGATTCGTGGAATCAATCCACACATAAAAAATCGGGCTTGATTGATCGCGTAAAGGCATCAACACTTTCTGAATCCGACGTTGAAAACCAACTCGTCGAATTCCTCAAACAGCACGTCCCTGCTAGTACTTCACCGATGTGCGGCAATTCGATTTGCCAAGATCGCCGCTTCATGGCGCGCGGTATGCCGAAGCTGGAAGCGTTTTTTCACTACCGCAATTTAGATGTTTCCACGCTCAAAGAACTCGCCAAACGCTGGAAGCCCTCCATCATGGCCGGCATGAAAAAACACGGCAAACACGAGGCACTCGCCGATATTTACGAGAGTATTGAAGAGATGAAGTATTACCGGGAGCATTTTTTGAATTTAGGGAAGT
>JAYVGG010000129.1:0-3086 GCA_043772475.1 Burkholderiales bacterium | reverse complement strand
ATGGCTCGGTATGCGACGCGCAAAAGTAACCGCGCAAGTGCTGGGCGCTTTTATTGGTGCGGGGTTTTTTTTAATTTCGCAGGCGGGCAATTTTTTGCCACGGCAAACGCGCACCTTGATGGCGGCCTGGTTCAAGGCCGAGAGCGAGCAGGGCGGCGCACTCGGGCCCGATAGTATGCTCTGGTGGCCCACGCGCGCATTCTTGGGCGAGCCCTTGCCGCTACTTTTATTTACGCTGCTTGGCGTGGGGGCGTTTTGGTTTACGGTGAACTTTACCTACCGACGTTTCGTTACCGGCACGCAGGAATCGACTACCAAAAAATCGGCCATCCGTACTGGTGCCCTCATGGTCAGCCCCGCCAGCTTTCGGCGCGGCCAATTCGCCAACGTGATGACCAAAGAGTGGCGGCTCATTTTGCGCGATCCGCAAGTGATCTCGCAAACTTTGCTGCAAATGTTGTATTTAATTCCGATGGTATTTGTGGGCATCACGGGCAAACAAACCGCGTGGCTGCTGGTTCCCGGCGTGGTTGTGCTCGCAGCGATGCTCGTCGGCAATCTCGCCTGGCTCACCATGGCCGCTGAAGACGCGCCAGAGCTGATTGGCACCTCGCCGATTGGCATTACAAAAATACGCCGCTACAAGGCGCTGGCGGCACTACTGCCGGTGTGGGCGCTGCTGTTGCCGCTGGTGCTCTGCTGGCTTTTCACCGACCCCGCATCCGCTGGCGTGCTCGCACTCTGCGCGAGCTGCGCCACCATCTCAAGTGCGATCTGCCACCTGTGGAACCCCCGCAAAGGCGACCGCCGCGACATGAAAGCCCGCCACAAATCGTCTGTTCTCATCAACCTCATCGAAAGCTTTAGCGCGTTCGGCTGGGCGGGCATGGCCGCTTGCTTGCTCGGTGGCTATCCGTGGTTTTTACTACTCGCACTTCCGGTCGCACTCGCGGCGCCTACGTACTCGTGGTGGGCAGGGCGGCGCGCGCGTGAGCGGGGGGAGTTGGCGTGAGTTTACGTTGCGGTATTGGCTGGAGGCCTAATAGGGGCGCGGGGTTTGGGGTGGTCAGGGAGGCTCGCTAATGCGCGTGGCGCCTACTTCCGCACGATGCGCCGTGAAGTCGGCGTGATGTCTGTCTGCCCCGTGCGTGAAAGTGCGAGTGCCGTATCCCACTGCGCTTCTAGTCGCGTGATGCGGCGATCATGCTCGCGCATTTCCTTTGCCACATCCTTCAGTGTTTCGCCCGCGCGCTTGACTTCGTCTGCAAGCTTTATCGCATCGCGTACTGCGCTGATGGCCTCTTTGAAGGCGCTCATGCGGCGCGTTTACGTTTGGTGGTGCTGGATGGCGCACGTTCAGCGCGCAGTTCGGCAAGAGCCGATTCGGCCTCGCGCAGGCCTGCGTGCAGTGATTTTTTGGCGCCAGCTACCGCAAGGCTAAGCTCGGCGGTTAGGGCGATTAGCACCTCTTCATCGCTATCGGGCTTGCGTGAAAACCGTGAACGTACCAGCTCCGCTACGCTCACGCCCTCGCGATTGGCCTCGAGGGCGAGAAACGCTTTGAATTCGGGTGTGGTGAGTAGTACGACGCGCTCGGTTTTCATGGTTTTGTCTCTTGATGAGTAAAACAGACATGCACATTAGCATGTGCATGTTTTGTCGTCAAGTCTACGCGAACCTACTCATGCTTCAACAAAAACTGCGTACTAATCGCCTTAAACGAAACCCGCCCGATCACGTCCTGTAGCTCGTGCAAGGGCCTAATCACGATGCCCTCGCGCTCGACTTTATAGAGCGTGCTCACGCCGTTTGCCATCGCGACGAGTGCTTCAATATCACTGACAAGCGAAAAATTCTCGTCAAGTATCGGAACGCTTTCTAGTTCAAGATCGGTGATGAAAAGTTTGAACGCAGCGAAATCGAGAAACCGATACGCATCCATGTCGAACACATTAAAAAACCGCACCGATTGCCCGCGTAGTTTGTAAATGTTGCCCTGAATGCCTTCGCCGATGATCTCGCCTTGGAGGGCGAGATTGCGATTCAATGCGCGGAGTTTTTCTTCAATCGCTAATACGCGCGCCACGTTCCAGAGACTATTCTCCGACGTTTCGAGTAGCTCCAAATTACGCGAACACACGCCGAATTCGCCATGACGCAAGAAATAAGTGACGGAGCTACCATCGAGTTTTTCGCTCACGTAGCAGGCGGTGCCCGCGTATTTTTCGAGTAATTCTTGCAGCACTTGCACGCGGGTTTCGTCGGTCTTGGGGATGAAGCTTGGGAATAATCCTTTGGCGAGCCCAGAAAGCGATGCGGGCATTGGTGGCTCGTATTTGGTGATGCCTAAGATGTCGGTGACATCGCTGCCTTCGGTAAGTGGCGTACCGGCAGGTAGGAGTGTTAGCGGAAAACAAATCCCCTGCGAGACCTGCCCGCGTAGGCGCACGGTACGGATTCGCATTGCGCGTGGTTTCAAAAATTCAAACTCTGGCCGATCCGGCATGAGTGAATCAATCTCGCAGTAAATCACCAAATCGCCGATTTGAAATTCGTTTTTCTTCACCACCAATTGCCAACCTAGAACGGTGGCTTTGAGAATCGCGTCGGCTCCTTCAATGGGCGCGAGGGCTTTGATGCGTTGGAGGGTTGCGAGGGTTCGCATGGTCGTAATTTTATGGTTAGGTAATGCGTAACAATGGCCAAAGACCAATAGGGGCGCGGGGTTTCAAGAGTTTGTGGCAGTAAGGTTAAGTTAAGTTTGCAAGCATTTTGGCTAGTGCGTGGACACCTATTGCTTCTACCCCCGCGCTAATCGGAAACCGATCCGTGCCGCCGTGTGCGACAAAGCGCTTGGCGGGTTTCAGGTCTTCACAGGCTTCATAAAACCCACGTCTCGGTTTGGCGGCATCGCTGCGTTTAACTTCGATGGCCCAGCGCTCACCGCCGGGTAATTCTAAAACAAGGTCGATCTCGGCCCCACCCGATGTGCGATAAAAGCCCGGCACCGTGAGCGGTGGGGCGGCATTGATGAGCGACTCGATCACGAAGCCCTCCCAGCTTGCGCCAATCACCGGGTGGCAAAG
>JAYVGG010000128.1:0-2507 GCA_043772475.1 Burkholderiales bacterium | reverse complement strand
GCCGGGGTTTAAGCCAGAGTCGGGCCTAGCAGCGTCGAAACAAAAAGACCAACACTCGCCAAACCCCAACACCCACGCGGCGTTCCACTGTTTTCTACCTCACGAATGCATCGGACATGCAGGTAGCGGTAGCCACGTCGGCCGGTTGCCTTCGCCAACGCCCCTATGCCATACTTGCCTTGGCCATTCTCAAACTTTCTTAGGTAAATTCATCATGTCCATCAGCCACACAGACATCGGCGAAAATCTTCGCCGCATCGTTATTTCTGGTCGCCTCGATCTACCCGGTACGGACTCCGTCGCCGAACAGCTTGAGGCCCTGATCGCCGCGCCGAAAAATAGTGTCGTGGTTGATCTTTCCCCGCTAAAGTTCCTCGCTTCAATCGGTATTCGCGTGCTCATTACCAGCGCGAAGGCGGTTGCGGCGCGCGGGGGCAAGATGGCGCTCGTGGTGAGCCCGCACTCGACGGTGATGATGAGCCTTGAGGCAACCGGGGTGGACGAGCTTATTCCTATCTTTAAAAATATCGCTGACGCCGAAAAATCTGTTGCCGCGTAAATTGGGCGGGCCGGCTTTGTTGCTGCATGACGATTCGCTCTCTATTCGCGCCATCGGTGCTGACGTGCGGCGCGCTTCAGATTGGCTCGATCAGACTTGCGAGCAGCGTGCCGTGCCGCAGGCGGCGGCACAGCGGCTGGTGCTTTCGCTAAACGAAGCGCTGGCCAATATCATTTGCCACGGTGGTGTAACGGCGTTGTCGTCACCCGTATTGATTCATTTGGCGGTGATCGGCGACGCGCAGTGTGGCAAAGCCAGCGTGACGGTTTCGGATGCAGGGATTGCGTTTAATCCACTTGCGGTGGCAGAAAAAAGTCGCCCCAAAACGCTGGCCGATTCCTCGCCGGGTGGGCTTGGGCTCGTGATGATTCGCCGCTTCTCAGACGCGCTGGACTATCGCCATGAAGCTGGCTTGAATCACTTCACATTTTGCACAACGTGGAAAACGCAATGAAGCCTTCAACAACCGCCCATTTTCAGCGCGGCCGTGATCGACGCATCGCGAATCGTGCTGTCGCCGCCGAACGTAGGCGCGGCCCCCGGCGCGAAGATGAGTTTAGTTGGATCGCGCTTTTCCGCGATGCCGACCCTGCCGAGCTCGATATTGCGCTGGCGGACTGCGAGGTGCTGTTGCTATCCGCAGGCGATGCACTGCTGCGTTTGGGGGAGCGCAATCAAAGCGTATTCATCTTGCTATCGGGCAAGCTCAGCGCGCATCTTGGCTGCGATGTGAACCCCGCCACCGGCATCGAAATTGGCGCGGGTGAATGTATTGGTGAGCTATCGGCCATCGACGGTAAGCCGATCTCAGCACAGGTCGTGGCGGCCACCGATGCACGTGTGCTCAGGCTCGAACGCGATGTATTCTGGAAGCGCCTCATTAATCTTCACGGTGTGGCTGAAAACCTGATGATGACGCTCTCTGAGAGGATGCGGCGCTCGAACGAAAAATCGCTCGTGCTACAACGCCAGCAGCTAGAGCTCGAACATCTCAAGAAAGAATTAGACGTGGCGCGCCAACTTCAGGCGAGCATGTTGCCGCTGCAGCGTCCGCTCTTTCCGGGGCGCGCCGATATTGAGGTCTGCGGCTTTATGGAGCCTGCCTCAAAAGTCGGTGGCGATTTATTTGATGCGTTTTTTGTCGACAAAAACACGCTCTTCATCTGCATCGGTGATGTCTCCGGCCACGGCATCGCGGCGGCACTTTTTATGGTGCGTGTGATCGGCCTCATGCGGATACTGGCGATGGAAACCCAGCAGCCGGAAAAGATTCTTGAAACACTCAATGATCGCCTGTGCATCGGCAACGATACCAATCTGTTTGTGACCGTATTTTGTGGTTTTCTCGACTTAGAAAGCGGCAAGTTTGTCTACTCTAATGCGGGGCATTGTCCGCCGATGGTGTGCGGCGAAGGTGGGGCTCACTTGCTGCCAATTCCCAAGGGCATGTTAGCGGGTGCCGCAAGTGGCAGGCGCTACACAAGCATGGAGCGCACGCTGGGTGCCGCCGAAACCCTGCTCTGCTACACCGATGGCGTAACAGAAGCCGAAAACGCAACGGGCGCACAGTTTTCCGAAGAGCGCTGCGCGGTTTCGCTTAGGCTGGGTGCCACCACGCCGTTGCCGTCGCTGCTGGACACCTTGTACGCCGAGGTTGTTGATTACACTGGCTCGCCCCAGCCTGCCGATGACTGCACGATGCTCGCCCTACGCAGGCTAGCACCCACTTTATAGCGGCGCAGGTCTGGCTTTTCGCGTAGCGCAGCTGTGCCAACTAGGCCGGGCGAGGAAGCTCAATTTTTGTCAGCTTCATGGTGAGGTCGAGCTCGACCACGCGGTGGATTCGGCCTTCCATATCGGGGTGCCTCTTAAAGAGAGCCTCGAGCCTAGAGGGGGCAATCGCGAAGATCCGGCTCTCCTCATTGAGCGTGACCGTTGCCGAGGCGGG
>JAYVGG010000127.1:0-4470 GCA_043772475.1 Burkholderiales bacterium | reverse complement strand
CCGCCCATTTTTCGCATTTGCGAAAGCTGCATTTTGAAATCATCGAAATCAAAATCTTTGCCCTTCTTAAATTTCTCGGCGAGCTTTTTAGCTTCGTCTTGATCGACATTATTTTGTGCGTCTTCGATCAGCGAAAGCACATCCCCCATGCCCAAGATGCGCGAAGCCATGCGGTCGGGGTAGAACGGCTCAAGGCCATCCATTTTTTCCGATACACCGGCAAATTTAATCGGCTTGCCCGTGATGTGCCGCACCGAGAGCGCCACACCACCACGTGAGTCACCATCAAGCTTGGTCAGCACCACGCCGGTTAAGGGCAGCGCCTCGCTAAACGCTTTCGCCACATTCACCGCGTCTTGGCCCTGCATGGCATCCACGGTAAAGAGGGTCTCGATAGGCATGATCGCGGCATGAATCGCCTTGATCTCAGCCATCATGGCCTCATCAATGGCGAGCCGGCCTGCGGTATCCACAATCAGCACATCGTGAAAATGCGTTTTTGCCCACTGCCTGGCCGCAAGTGCAATATCGACGGGCTTTTGCGAAATATCGGACTCAAAAAAATCGACCCCGACTTGCTTAGCCAGCGTGCGTAGCTGCTCAATGGCGGCCGGGCGGTATACGTCGGCACTCACTACTAGCACTTTTTTCTTGTGCCGCTCGGTGAGGAGCTTCGCCATCTTGCCGACGCTGGTGGTCTTACCCGCACCTTGCAAGCCGGCCATGAGGATAATCGCGGGCGGGGTGGTGGCAAGATCTAGCGGGAGCGCGTTGATCTGCGGCGCGGCGGCACTATCGCCGCCCATCAAGCGAATCAATTCGGTGTGAACAACACCCACAAACGCCTGCCCCGGCGAGAGGCTTTGCAGCACATCGGCCCCCATCGCTTTTTCTTTTACACGCGCGATGAATTCTTTAACAACCGGTAAACCCGCGTCAGCC
Organism: Burkholderiales bacterium; assembly: GCA_043772475.1. Classification (GTDB taxonomy): domain Bacteria; phylum Pseudomonadota; class Gammaproteobacteria; order Burkholderiales; family Usitatibacteraceae; genus UKL13-2. Next base: position 3,528 of record JAYVGG010000127.1, on the reverse strand, counting down.
TCGAGCAGCGCCATCCGCACATCGCGCAGCGCATCCGCGATGTTGGCCTCAGACAAACGCGATTGCCCGCGTAGCGTTTTAACGATGCCGTTTAGGCGTTGGGTCAGTGCATCTAGCATGGCAAAATCCTTGGTGCGTCTATGCGGCAAGCCTGGTAGATGAGGCTCTTCGCGTGGTTGGTGTAAACTCAAAAATCGCTTGAATAGAAGCTAAACAAGCCCCAAACACCCAGCGATCTTAATCACCATTTCATGTTTGACCTTAATTTTACCACTGCGTGTTTCTATCTCGTCACGAGTGCGCTGGCATGGCTTGTTCTGCGCCCGGCAGACGGTGCGGCACTAGCACCCGCACAAGATACCAAGTGGGCTCCCACTGTATTGCTGTGGATTGCGCTCGCAATTCACGCCGCCGCCTTAGGGGTTGCGCTGTTCGCGGGGGATGGGCTTAATCTCGGCTTTTCACACGCGGTCTCGCTCATTGTGTGGCTCACCTTGGTGAGCTACGTGGTGCTGGGGCAAGATGCAAGGCTCACGCGCCTAGCCTTACTCTACTTGGCCCCCGTGGCGATTGTGGCGGCCGCTTTGCCCTTGCTCTGGCCCGCTCACCGCGTCGTCGATTACGCGGCCTCGTGGACGTTTCGTCTGCACCTAGTCTCGGCGATTTTGGCCTACGCGCTTTTTGCGGTTGCCGCCCTGCACGGCATCTTGATGCTGTTTTTAGAAAAACGTTTGCACGATGGCGCGCTGCTCGCGGGGGCCCCTGCGCTGCCGTCGCTCATGAAGGTCGAAAAGCTGTTATTTCGCTTGGTTTTTGTGGCCTTTGCGATGCTCACCATCACGCTTGTCACCGGCATATTTTTTTCCGAAGAAACCTTTGGCAAGCCTTTTCAAGTCACGCAAAAAACCGTATTCGCTGTCATGTCGTGGCTGATTTTTGCCGGGCTTTTGATCGGCCACTGGCAGCAAGGCTGGCGCGGTAAGGTCGCCGTGCGCTGGACGTTGACCGGTTTTGCACTCCTGCTGCTCTCCTACATTGGCAGTAAATTTGTGCTCGAAATCATCTTGCACCGCACCACCTAAATGCCCTAAACCCTAAGCGTGGCGCGGCGTTCCAGCTGTTTAGCACGACTTAATTTATTCACTTCCAAAGCCTAATTCGTGATTGATGACGCACCGTTAATGTGGCTGTACGCCCTGTTGGTTTGTTTGCTGCTCACGTCGGCGTTTTTCTCGATTGCCGAGACGAGCATGATGGCGCTAAACCGCTACCGACTTTCACACCTCGTCAAAATGGGCAGCCGTGGAGCCGCCAACGCGCAGCGCCTACTCGATAAAACAGATCGCCTGCTCGGCGTAATTTTGCTCGGCAATAACTTGGTGAATTCCACCTCGTCATTGCTCACCGGCATCATCATGGCGCGCTTATTTGGCAAAGATGAATTCGTCCTCGCCGCCTCCACCCTCGTGGTCACGTTTTTGATTTTGGTCTTCGCCGAAATCACGCCCAAAGTCATCGGCGCACGCTTCCCGGAGCGTATCGCGATTCCATCGAGCTTTGTACTCGCCCCGCTGCTGTGGGTGAGCTACCCGGTGGTGTGGTTCGTGAATTTATTCGTGCAAGCTCTCTTAAAACTCATGCGGATAAAGCCCGCCGACGAAAACGCTTCGCAGCTCTCGATGGAAGAGCTACGCACGCTGGTGCTCGAAGGCGGGCAATTCATTCCGAAAAAACATCAGAATATTTTGATGAATTTGTTCGATCTTGAAAACATGACCGTGGCCGACACCATGACCCCGCGCGCGCTGATCGAAGGGGTCGATATGTCGGACAAAATCGAGGTCATTCGCAATGCGCTTGCCACCGCACATCACACGCGACTCGTCGTTTTTGATGGCGATTTATCCAACGTGCGCGGCTTGGTGCATGTGCGGCGCGTCTTGAGCGCGTCTGAAAAAGAGCCGCTCTCGAAAGAAAGCTTGCTTGAGATTGTTCGCGAGCCTTACTACATCCCCGAAGGCACGCCACTGTTGCAACAGCTTTCGCATTTTCAGTCGCAGCAACGGCGCTCCGCCCTCGTGGTCGATGAGTACGGCGAGATTCAAGGCCTCGTCACGCTGCAAGATATTTTGGAAGAAATCGTCGGCGAGTTCACCAGCCAAAGCCCAATGAATACGGGGCTTTTCAGGCTGCAAGACGATGGTAGCGTGATCGCCGAAGGCTCCTGCCCGCTGCGTGTTTTAAACCGTAAGCTGCATTTTCAGTTTCCGCTCGATGGCCCGAAAACCATCAATGGGCTTCTCACAGAATTTCTGGAGGCGATTCCTGAGCCGGGCGAGACGATCAATATCGCTGGCCACCCGATTGAGATCGTGCAAGTGCACGACCGGATGGTGAAAGTGGTGCGGCTCTTAAGGCCGACCAAGGCGGCGGGTTAAGTTCATGGCGCAGCCGGAACCGGCACGCCCGCCTGCGCCATCAATGCGTCCCAGTCGTTCACGCTGATTCTTCCAATCGGCTCCGCGTTGCCTTTGCCATCGGGCTTGTAGACGATGATCTCCATTTCCTGAATCTGACCCATGATGCGCTCTTCTGCGCGTGGCGAGCCGTGGGTGTGCGATACCAGCACCACGTTGCGCCCGTTCGGCGGCACCGAGGCAAGTAACGCAAAGCGCAGCGCGTTTACGTCAGTTCCCACGCGCTGCCCGATGACGTGGTTTAAGCCCTCAGTGACTTCGAGCGGCCCTAGCCCCATCGCGTGCCCGGTGTCGCGCGCGCGACAAAATTGTGAGACCTTCACCTCGCTCACCGGAATCTCGAGCGCCCGTAGCGCAGCACCCACCTTGCGCGCCTGCGCTTTTCCGGCATCGTTGATATTGCGTTGAATCGCGCAGTTTTCCCACCAGCGCGGCACCTTGCTAAGGTCTTGATCGCTGCCCATGTTCGAGAGGGCGTGGCGCACGTAAAGCGCGTGCCCACCCTTGCGAATTGCCTCGATCAGAGTAAGCCCCTTTATTTCTTTGGCAGGGTTGATCAACGGCGCGGGCGGCTGAATCACCTGTGCGGTGGCAACAATCGGGGCGGGTGGCTCTGAAAAAATTTGCCGCCCAAGCCACTGCCACTGGCCCGGCGAAAGCGTGGTCACGTAACTAAAGCGCGCGCCGCCCACGGGCTTAAAGATCGCGGTATGGCCTTCGGTGAGGGTCGAGAGTGCCGGGTGTACGGTGTTATTGGGTAGACGGTGGCCGATCAGTAGCCGGTTCTTACCGAGCGGCACAGCAGTTGCTAGCAGGTTGCTAATGCCGCGCTCTTGTTCGCCGTTCGCCAGCTTTTGCGAAACGAAGGCCGTCCGATCATTGAGCGCCGGTACGCGCGTGGGTGCGGCCACGCCCAAAAACGCGCCCGTGTCGGCTGCCCGACAAAATTCGCTACTTAATACCTCGCTAAAGAGAATTTGTTGCCGACTCCACGCAATACCGAGCGCCTGGGTTTGTGCCAGGGCGGACGGGTCGAGGCGCTCGGTGGTGG
>JAYVGG010000126.1:0-2969 GCA_043772475.1 Burkholderiales bacterium | reverse complement strand
GCCTCGCGGCGGTGGCCGGCGAGGGTGGCGAAGGCATCCGCTGCGGCTAGGGCGGCGATGTCGCCTTCGTCTAGTTGTGCGCGACGTTTTAGATCGGCGAGATCGCTGAAGGGGGCGTCGTCGCGGGCTGCCATGAGGCGGGCTGCGGCGGCGGCTGAAAAATGACTGATGAGCCGAAGGCCTAGGCGTAACGCGGGGTTTGGGGTGGTGAGCGTATCGCAAGCACCGAAAATCTCCTTCAATCTCCCTTTAGAAAAGGGGGAAGTGCCCCGCTCAGACTTCACGCCGTGGTGAACGCCTTCTAGTGCAGCATCCCAATCACTCACCATCACATCCGGCGGCAACACGATCACACCGTGGCGTTTCGCGTCTTGCGTTAAAGCCGACGGCGAATAAAAACCGAGTGGTTGTGAATTGAGTAGCGCGCAGGTAAACGCGGCCGGGTGATGGCATTTTAGCCATGCGGAAACATAGACTAAGAGCGCGAAACTTGCCGCATGAGACTCAGGAAATCCGTACTCGCCAAAGCCTTGCATTTGCTTATAAATTTGCTCGGCATAGGCGTGGCTGTAGCCGCGCGCTTGCATCCCGCCCATGAGTTGTTCGCGGAAGGGCTCGATCCCGCCTTTGCGTTTCCACGCGGCCATGGCGCGGCGTAGGCGGTCGGCTTCACCGGGCGTGAAGCCGGCGGCGATCACGGCGAGCTTCATCACTTGCTCTTGAAAAATAGATACGCCGAGCGTGCGTTTTAATACGTCTTCCACGTCTCGGCTTGGGTAAGTGACGGGCTCTTCACCATTACGCCGCCGCAAATACGGGTGAACCATACCGCCTTGAATCGGGCCGGGGCGAACGATGGCGACTTCGATCACGAGATCATAAAAATTGGCAGGCTTTAAGCGCGGCAGCATCGACATTTGCGCGCGCGACTCAATCTGAAACACGCCGATGGTGTCGGCTTTTTGCATCATCTGGTAGGTGGCGGGGTCTTCGGCGGGGATGTCTTGCATGGCGAGTTTTACGCCGTGGTAATGATTGAGGAGTGCGATGGTTTTGCTAATCGCGGTCAACATGCCGAGCGCCAAAATATCGACCTTGAGTAAGCCTAATTCGTCGAGATCATCTTTATCCCATTCGATCACGGTGCGGTCCGCCATGGCGGCGTTTTCGACCGGCACTAAACGCGTTAATTTATCGCGCGCAATCACGAAGCCACCCGAGTGTTGCGAAAGGTGGCGCGGGAACCCGACCAATTGATGCGTGAGTGAGAGCACCATTTGCATGTGCGGGTGGTCAGGGTCAAAGCCAGCCTCAATCAAACGCTCGGGTGCAATCGTGCGGCCATCCCACCAATTGATCGAGCGTGCGAGGCTATCGACTTGATCGAGCGAAAGCCCTAGCGCTTTGCCGACATCGCGTATCGCGCCTTTGGGTCGGTAGGTCGAAATCGCGGCGGTAATTGCGACACGTTCGCGGCCATATTTTGTGTAGAGATATTGAATCACCTCCTCGCGCCGCTCGTGCTCAAAATCGACATCAATATCGGGCGGCTCGTTACGCTCGCGCGAGATAAAGCGCTCGAATAGTAATTCCATGCGAGATGGGTCTACTTCGGTAATACCCAGGCAATAACACACCGCCGAATTGGCCGCCGAGCCACGCCCCTGGCAGAGAATGCCGCGTGTGCGGGCGAATTGCACGATGTCGTGAATGGTTAAAAAATAGGCTTCGTACTTTAATTCGCTGATGAGAGAAAGCTCGTGCTCGACTTGGGCGACGACCTTGGGCGGGTGGGTTGCGCCGTAGCGTTGGCTTAGGCCTTGATAGGTTAATCGTCGCAAATAATCGGCAGGCGTTTCGTTGGCAGGCACCACTTCGCGCGGGTATTCGTAGCGCAGCTCATCGAGCGAGAAATCGCAAAGGGCTGCGATACGCTTGGTTTCGATCAGCATCGTGAGTGGGTACTCGCGGGTGAATTGCGTGATCGGCTTGAGATACGCCTCGGCGTGTGCTGGTACGGCGTGGCCTAGATGATCGAGCGTTGTCTTGAGCCTGATCGCGGCGAGCGTATCTTGCAAGGGCTTACGTTGGCGCGCGTGCATGGTGATGGGCGGGAGTGCTACTTGCGGGAGCGCAGTTGCGCGCGCGAGGGCGGCGAGTGTCTCGAAATCGTTGGCATCATCGCTTCCAAATTGGCGCGCCACACCAAGCCAAAGACGGCCGGGGAAATTTTCTTTGAGCTGGGTGAGGGTAGGGGCAGCGTCTGCAAATGGTGTAGCGGGGACGGCTATTGCAATGCAATGCAAAATCGCCAAATCGGCCAAACACAAGGCGTAGCGCCCCTTTTGGGCTCGTCTGCGCGTTAACGTGATGAGCTCGCATAGGTTGCCGTAGCCTTCGCGGGATTGCGCGATGAGGATGATTTTATTAAGTGCGGGGGCATCGTCAATTAAAAATGCAGCACCTACTAATAATTTTATTTTGTGCGCTTTCGCGGCCACGTGCGCGCGCACGATGCCGGCTACGGTTGCTTCATCGGTGAGCGTGATCGCGGCATAGCCTAAGCGTGCCGCCTCAGCCACTAATTCTTCCGGGTGCGAGGCACCGGTTAAGAAAGTGAAGTTACTCGTCACGTGGAGGGCGGCGAAGGTGGGGAGCATGGGGGTCGTTGGCTCAAGGACTAATAGGGGCGCGGTGTTTGGGGATTTCTGTTTCGCGGCGAGTGGGTGGGTTAATCATGGTCATCCCATGTAAATGACGGCAGACAAAAATATCACTGTCATCCCGAGCGCAGCCGAGGGATCTGCTTTTCGGTGGCGCGTCACTAGCACCTGCAAACAGCAGATCCCTCGGCCGCGCTCGGGATGACAGTGAATAGTTTGATGTTCAATCAATTTACATGGGATGACCATGATTAACCGACCCACTCGCCGCGAAACAGAAATCCCCAAACACCGCGCCCCTATTAG
>JAYVGG010000125.1:0-6608 GCA_043772475.1 Burkholderiales bacterium | reverse complement strand
CGCTGCGCGAACGAGTACGCGAGGGCGGGGATATAGGTGCTGGTATCGCGCGTCTGGTTGATCGCGAGCACAATCGCGCGGCTGTAGGCTCGCAACATGCAGCCTTGATCGGTCATCTTGATGTGGGTGATGCGCTCACGCACGCGGTTCATCGCTTTGGAAGCCGTGCGCCGCCACCACGAATCTTGGCGCAGCTTACGAATGGTGCCCACGTAATCGTGGCCCTTATCCATCGCCGCCAACAGATTGGCGATTTCTTCGGGTGGGTTTTGCAGATCCGCGTCGAGAGTCACGATCACGTCACCGCGACAGCGCTCAAAGCCCGCCATGATCGCCATGTGCTGGCCAAAGTTGCCGTTAAATAGCACCACGCGCGTCACGTCCGGGCGGGCTTGAAATTGTTCGCGCAGTAAGCTTGCTGAGCGATCCGTGGAGCCATCGTTAATAAAAATAATTTCATAGGAAATTTTTAACGCATCCAGCGCTGGATAGAGCCTGCCAAATAGCTGGGCTAAGCCAAGCTCTTCGTTATAAACCGGGATCACAACCGAAAGATGTGGCGTGGTCATTGGGTTTCCAGCCGGTTGGTCGATAGAAAAGTGGCGAGCGCATCACACACGCGATCCACGTCCGCTGTTGTGAGCGCAGCGTGCAAGGGCAGCGTAACAGTCTCACGCGCGATGCGCTCGGCGTTCGGGAAATTGCCCTCGCGCTGGCCCTGCTTACGAAAAAGCGTGCTCAAGTGCATCGCCTCATACGAAACCCCAATGCCGATCCCTTGCGCGTGCATGGCATCCATAAACTGTTTACGCGTGGCCTTGAGATTGGCGAGCGGCAGGAGGATGCAAAACATATTCCAGCTGTGCCCGGTTTCTTCACCAGTGTGTGCGGGCGCGGGTAGGACGATGCCGGTTTTAGCCGCAAGGGGTTGTAAGCGCAAAAAATAATGTGCCGCGAGTTTTTGCCGATGCCAGCACCAAGCACCGAGCTCGCGCAATTGGTCAATCCCCAAGCGCGCCGAAACATCGCTCATATTAAATTTGCCACCAGCGGTATCGACATCGCGTGTGCCATCGGCAAGCTTGGTAATGCCGTGAAAACGCAGCACTTCTGCGCGCTTGGCTTCAGCCTCATCGGCAAACATACACGCGCCACCTTCGATGGTGGTCATGTTTTTGTTGGGGTGGAAACTAAACGTGGCAATATCGCCAAACGCGCCTATTGGCGCGCCTTTCCACGTGGAGCCGATAGCCAGCGCCGCGTCTTCGATCACGCGTAATTTGTGCTTTTTGGCAATCGCATAAAGCCTATCCATATCGCAAGGTAGGCCGGAAAAATGGGTGGGCACAATCGCCTTAGTGCGCGGCGTAATCGCGGCTTCAACGTGATCGAGATTGATATTGCGGGTGAGCAAATCGCAATCAACAAAGACGGTTTTAGCGCCCACTTTTTCGATCATGTTGCCGACTGAGAAGAACGTCATCGCGGATGTAATCACCTCGTCCCCCGCGCCGATGCCGCAGATATTAAAGGCGACTTCCATCGCCGCTGTGGCGGAGGTAAAGCAACGCGTGGGGCGGCCACCGTGATAGCACGATAGCGCTTTTTCAAATGCCGCCACGTGCGGGCCCGAGGTCAACCAGCCCGAAAGCAGCGTCTCACGGACGTTTTCAGCCATCGCCTCGGTGATAATCGGCCCGGCAAATTTAAGATAACTCATGATTTCGCCACCAGCCACACGCCGATGATAATCACACCAATACCGACTAATTTTTGCGCCGAAAGCGACTCGCCAAAAAGCCAGTAGGCGGCGAACGCGTTCACGATATAGCCAATCGAAAGCATCGGGTAAGCCACACTCACGGGTACCCGCGAGAGCGCCATGACCCACACGACGACACTCACCGCGTAGCAGGTCAACCCGGCCAAGATCGGCCACTGGCTTGCCAATTTGAGGCCGATGGGGAGGATATTGTCCAGCGAAAACTCGAATGCGCCAACCCTGATCGCGCCCGATTTCAGGAGCAACTGGGCAGCGGCATTAAGCAACACGCCGATCAAGATTAACGAGAAGCTGATTCGATTCAAGAGGGGGCCTATAACTTGCGAATGGCGACGCGGCGGGGGTCTTGGTGAATGATTTCAAATTGCAGCCCTAACGCGCGTAGGGCTTCACCATCACCGGGCGCAATTATAGCGATCACCGCACCGGGCGCGCTCCACGCGGTGGAAAAGTCTTTAAGACTCGCCATACTTTTGGCCGGTTCTTGTTGCTGGCCGAGTGCAAATTCGTCCACGTACTCAACGAGTGTCAGCGTGCGACCAAGGTAAAACGCAGCCGATTGATCCCAAATTTTGATTGAGTAGAGGCGTGTAGCGGGTGTTGATTTTGCTTTGATTACCTGCGCCACCGCATAGCCCGATTGCAGGGGAGAGATTTTTTCGTAGCCAATCTGGATTAGGCCAACCGCGATAACCGTGGCACTCGCGATGGTGGCAATACCCACCCACTTTTGGCTCTTGAGTAACAGCACAAAGCCGGCCGCCGCGCCCACGGCCAGCACAGCGGTTGCGATGTAAAGCCACTGCCCCATCTGGCCATGCAGCGGCCCAGAAAACGCAACCGCCTCGCGCGTAACGAGTGCGCGCGAGATCGCGTAAGCCCCCGCGAGCGCAGCGGCAAGCATAGGACCGGTCAGCCAAGCGAGACGCTTTGCCGGTACATCACGCAAGTAGACGGCAATCACCAAGGCGAGCACCGGGAAAAACGGCAAAATATAGGCGGGTAGTTTGGAGCCTGACGCGCTAAAAAACGCAAAAATAAACGCGGTGAAAATCAATACAAAGCGTAGCGGCTTAAAGGTGGTGCTGGTGTAAGCGCCGTCGCTCGCCACAATATGACCGGGGCGGCTCCACGCGCACAAGGCAGCCGGAAATAGCACAAGCGCCCACGGGAGCAGCCCCGCCAATAAAATCGGTAAAAAATACCACGCCGGTGCGACGCGCCGGTGCGTGGTGGTGGTGAAGCGCTCGACATGTTCGTGGATAAAAAAGAAGCGCGCAAACTCGGGGTTTTCGATTGAGACCCAAATAAACCAAGGTGACACCAGCGCAAAAAACACCACCAGCCCGCTCACCCACGGGATACGTTTTAGTAGGCTCACATCGCGATGCAGTACGCCGTATAAAAATACCACCGCCGCCGGAAAGACCACGCCAATCAAGCCTTTTGAGAGCACAGCCCCGGCCATGCCGGCAGCGGACACCCACATCCAGCGGCGCGAATCGGCTACGTGTGGTGCGTGCTGCGCGACTAAAAAGGCAGCAACTGCAAGTGTCATCCAAAACGTGAGGCCCATATCGAGCGTGACAACGCCTGCCATCGCCGCGAAGTAGGGGGCTGCGATTAAAACGGCGGCGGCAAGGAGGCCGGTGCGTTCGTCAAAGAGCCGGGCACCGACAAAAAACATCAGCATCACCGAGCCCAGCGCGCACAGTGCCGTGTAGAGGCGGGCGGCAAATTCGTTTTCGCCGAATAGTTTGAATGACACCGCCGTTGCCCAGTATTGCAGCGGCGGCTTTTCAAAATATTTGAGGCCATTTAAGCGCGGGGTCACAAAATCGCCCGAGGCCGCCATTTCACGGGCGATTTCGGCGTATCGCCCCTCATCGGGGTTAGCCAAGCGCCGCTCACCCAAGCCGCCCAATAAAAACCCCGCCACCAGTAGCAGCAAGATGAGTAGCATCGGGCGGGAAAGTGGGGGGTTCAATTTTTGTCGGCCGTTAGCTTGATTTCAACAGTACCAGCACCGCGCCGGCACCGCCGTCAGATTGTGCTGCATCGCAAAAGGCCAGCACGTCGTCACGCTGAGACAGCGAATGCCGCACTTTGTTGCGAATCACCGGGATGCCGCCAACGCTACGCGTGCCGCGCCCATGCACGATGCGGATGCAGCGCAGCCCGCTGTGCCGGGCATGAGCCAAAAATTCGCCAAGCTGCACGCGCGCCTGCTGCGTGGTGGCACCATGTAAATCAAGATTTGCCTGAATCACCCACTGGCCACGCCGAAGCTTTCGGAGCACATCGCGGGCGATGCCGTTTCGTAAAAAATCAATCAGGTCGCCCATTTCCACGTCGCCATCCCAGCCAGCGGTGTCGAGTAGCGAATCGTGCGGCACGCGGGCTTCGTCGGCATCGCGTTGTGTGGCGCGGGGTTTGGGCTTGGGTTTGCTCAAATCGGCGCGTGGGGTATTCGCAAGCGCAGTCACGCCATCCGCCACCATTTCGGCGCGGAATAGTTCGTTCATCGGGCTTTCAGGCGATTTGGCGGCAGGCATGGGCGAAGTTTGACAGGTGCGAAGGCGGATGACAAAAGGCGTGTGATTTGGCGGCGTTTAGGAATCGAAAAAACGGCCACAGCGCAATAGCGACGGTGCGTTTGAGATTAAACCATGCCGAACACCACGCCCCTATTGATGTTTTGCACTTTTATTGCGGCCTTTGCCACTTTACGCTAGGGCGATTTGCCTTCTGCCGGTACAATCCACGCTATGAAAACTACCATCGTAATCGTTGGCCGCCCGAACGTCGGCAAATCCATGTTGTTCAATCGTTTGACCAAATCCCGCGATGCGCTCGTGGCCGATTTACCCGGCTTAACCCGCGACCGTCACTACGGCCACGGGCGTGGCGCGTCTAAGCCATTTTTGGTCGTTGACACTGGCGGTTTTGAGCCCGTCGTCACCGACGGCATCATGCGCGAAATGGCGAATCAAACTTTGCAAGCGATTGCCGAAGCCGATGGCGTGCTGTTTGTGGTCGATGGCCGGCAGGGCTTAACCCAGCAAGACAAGATCATCGGCGAAAAATTGCGCCGCGAAATTATCAGCAAAGGCGTGCCGGTGTTGGTGGCGGTGAACAAAGCCGAGGGCATGAACGAAGATGTCGTCTCGGCGGAATTCCACGAGCTAGGCCTTGGGCTACCGTCGGCGATTTCCGCCGCGCACGGTGAGGGTGTTCGGCAGCTGATCGAAGACATGCTCGCGAATTTTCCCGAGGTGCCAGAAGGCGAGGGCGAGAAAGAAGCCGATCATCCTCGGGTGGCGATTATCGGCCGCCCCAACGTGGGCAAATCGACACTGGTCAATCGCCTCTTGGGTGAAGAGCGCATGATTGCGTTCGACGAGCCCGGCACCACGCGCGACTCGATTTACGTGCCGCTCGATTTTCACGGCAAGCAATACACGCTCATCGACACCGCCGGAATTCGTAGGCGGGGCAAGGTGTTTGAGGCGGTTGAGAAATTTTCGGTCATCAAAACGCTACAAGCGATTGATGACGCTAACGTGGTGATTTTGCTCCTCGACGCGCGCCAAGAAGTGACCGAGCAAGATGCCCATATCGCTGGATTTATCCTCGAAAGTGGCCGGGCGATCGTAGTCGGCATCAATAAATGGGACAACCTCGACGACTACACCCGCGAGCGTACTAAGTCGGATTTCGACCGAAAAATGCACTTTTTGAGTTTTGCCCGTATGCACCCGGTCTCGGCCAAAGACGGTATGGGTATGGCGCCTCTCTTTAAGTCAGTCGATGAAGCCTATGCGGCGGCAATGGCGAAGCTTTCCACGCCGAAGCTCACGCGCGCCCTCATCGCCGCCACCGCCGCCCACCAGCCGCCGCTCGATGGTCTCCACCGGCCCAAGCTTCGCTACGCGCACCAAGGCGGGCATAACCCACCGATTGTCGTCATCCACGGCTCCGGGCTTGATGGTTTGGCCCCCACCTACGTGCGCTACCTAGAGCGCACCTTCCGTGATGTGTTTAAGCTCAAAGGCACGCCGCTTAAAGTGCAGCTCAACGCCGCCAAAAACCCCTATGCGGATCGTAAAGCCCCCGAGCTCACCAAGAGCCAAGAAGACAAGCGCCGTCGCGGGCGTATCCGTATGAAGCGCAAATACGGATAATTTTCCGCGCGCCGGAACGTTATCTAAATTTTATAGTCGTAGTAGCATCGGCGATGGCTTTAAGATAAAATGTTAACTCGGACACGCCATTTTCGCCGTGTCAATCTAACTAGATTTTGGAGAATAAAAATATGAGTGCAAAAGGGCAACTACTACAAGACCCATTCCTTAACATTTTGCGTAAGGAACATGTTCCTGTTTCGATCTACTTGGTCAACGGCATCAAGCTGCAAGGCCAGATCGAATCGTTTGACCAATACGTGGTGCTGCTTAAAAACACCGTCACGCAAATGGTCTACAAACACGCCATTTCTACCGTTGTGCCTGCGCGCGCGGTCACGGTTCCGTTTGAGGCGCCGCCGGAAGGCTAGTGGCGGCGCGGGTTTTATGCCGCGCGGCGTTTTCATTTTGATGTCGATTTTCGCGTCATCGCTTAGGCATGGTGCGATTTTTTACGTCCGTCGCTAGGTTACCGTGAAGCCCACCAACGCCCCGACGGCGGGATCCAAAGGCTCGGCCGTACTCGTCGGCATCGATTTTGGCGAGCCACTTTTCGAAGCCATGCTCGACGAGGCCAGTGAACTTGTTGCCAGCGCGGGTGCTGGCGTGGCCGCAGTCTTAGTCGGTAAGCGCCATAAGCC
>JAYVGG010000124.1:0-3124 GCA_043772475.1 Burkholderiales bacterium | reverse complement strand
GCGTAGCGGTGGCCGTGGTGTTCACTCAAGATGCGGTTTAGGAGGGTGGTTTTACCGGCGCCGAGGTAGCCGGTTAGGATGGTGACGGGGATAGTCATGGCATCGCGCTTGGCAAGCGAGTGTGACATTTTGCCGTCCTAAAATCCCCCTCACTCCTTGCAGGACGCGCAACCCACTGCATTGGGTTGCCGTTCCGCAGGCGGATGGCATGCCACCCGAAACCCCTGCTACACCCCCTTTTCCAAAGGGGGAAGTAGCTGGCGAAGTTTTTCGCGAAAGGCTGATGTCCGTTTAATGCCGATGCCTTCGCAGGGCACTCCTCCCTTTGCAAAAGGGAGGCTGGGAGGGATTTTGCGGCGATTGTCATGTCACCAACATCTACAAATAAATCTACTTCCACGGCATCAACGAAACGTGAATCACATCCTTCGCACCCTCATTGCCGACCGACTTAATCGCCCACTCCACTTCGTTCAAACCAAAGGTATGGGTCGTCACCAAATCAAGCGGAAATTTCTTGGAAGCCAATTGCTGCAACGCTAATTCACACGCCTTGTAGCTATGGCCGCGCGCGCTTTTGATCGTGATGTATTTCACGGTTACTTTACCAATCGGGAAATTGGGGAAGTCAGTCATTTCGCCTTGAATCAGCAACGTGCCACCTTTACGCTTCATCGCATCCACGCCAAGCATCACGGCCATGGTGCCGGCACCCGCCGTGCAATCGAGTGCCACATCGACACCCTTGCCATGGGTAATTTCCATGATGCGAGCAAGCGGGTCTTCTTTATTTACGTCGATCACGTAATCCGCGCCGAGGGTTTTGGCGATCTCCATGCGCTTGGCATCCTTACTGGTGCCGGTGACGATGATGAGATCCGCCCCCGCTTGTTTGCACGCCACGATTTGCGAAAGACCCTGCTGGCCGGGGCCTTGAATCAGCACCGTCGATGCATAGCCCACCTGCGAATCAAATAGCGCCCATTCGATGCCGTTGGCCATTGGCGTAACGATGCCCGCAAGCTCGGGGGAGACGTTGTCCGGCACTTTATGCACGACCGAATTCCACGGCAAATACACGTACTGCGCGAAGCCGCCCCACAGGTGCGGCGCGCGGTCTGAGCTGGTGTAGCCGTAGCGAATCCCATTCGGATTAAAGCGCCAATCGGTGGCCTCGCAGTGGCGGTATTGGCCGAGGTGGCACCACTCGCATTGCCCGCAGGAAACATAGTGCTCAATAAATACGCGGTCGCCTTCTTTGATGCCTTTGCGCTCGGTAAATTTGCGCCCTGCTTTGGCGATGATGCCGATATTTTCGTGACCCATAATCACTGGCCCGCCGGTTAAGGGCTGCTTGTACATTTTTACGTCGGTGCCGCAAATGCCTGCGACTTCCATCTTAAGCAGTGCCGCATCGTCTTGAATTTCCGGCATCGGGAATTCGCGAAGTTCAGTTTTGTTTGCGCCGGTTTTAACGGCGGCTAAGACTTTTTCGGCCATGACGATCCTCGTATTAAGATGGTGTGAATCATTGAGCCTGAAAGTATCGCTCACGCCATGCAAAAAGACCATGACATAGACCAATCCGCCGCGCCCGCTATACGGAACACAGGCGCGTTCGGCAATATGCGCGCGCCTCTGTCACGTGTGGATGCGCTCGCGCGGGTAGAGGCGTGGACGCGTGCGCGGTTCGCGCTCGTGCGTGAAGAGGTGGTGTTGGCGACAGAACTTGAATGCAATCTGCCTGGCTGCCCGCCCTTGGAGACGGTGGTGGCGTTTTGGACCTTGGATACGCAGCGGCATTATTTCAAGGTGTTTAAGCGCTCTGAAATGGTGGTGCAAGATGATTTGCCGTTTGCGTGGCAGAAGCCGACGTTGGTGGTGCCGGAGGGGTTTGATGGGGGGTGTTGTTAGGCTCGGCAGGGACCACACGACGGCGTAACGAAAACTGACGGTAGCGCGCGACGGACGACACTGGATCCCGGCCTTCGCCGGGACGACGGAGAATTTTTTTGCGCGAACTCGTTGATAAACGGGCTGTTTAGCTTTGGGAACCCCGCCGCTTTTGCGGGGCGCGAACGTCGGGTCGCCTTTTTTTGGTTACTTTTTTTGGCGAAGCAAAAAAAGTGACTTGCCGCCGGGCAACCCCGGCTCGGTGACTGAGAATAGACAATGCGGCTTGCCAAAAAAAAGCAGATCCCTCGGCTGCGCTCGGGATGACAAGTTTAGGGTCGCGCTATGAAAGACGTAAGCGATGTGCGACGAACACCACTGGATTTCGGTTTTCACAGGAATGACAGGATTAAATTAACATACGCTCCACCCCCATCATTGTGGATCCCACCATGCCCCACCTCAAACTCTCCGCCGTCTCCCGCACCCAAGGCAATAATGAAGCGCTCAAAAACGGCACTGTCAAACCGCAACACTGCGAGCTCGTTTTTGAAGACGTGCCGGTGCTCATTGATGGCTTCCGTCGCATGGTGCGGGGCTTAGAGTTCGACGTATCCGAAATGGCGATCACCACCTACCTATGCGCGCGCGCACACGGCAAAAAAATGACCGCGCTGCCGATATTTTTGGTGCGTGCATTTCATCACGGCGCGATTTTGCAAAACGTTCGCGCGGGAATTACTCACCCGAAAGAGCTTGAAGGCAAGCGGGTGGGTGTCAATCGCGGCTACACGGTAACCACCGGCGTTTGGGCGCGCAGTGTGTTGGCGGAAGAATACGGGGTCGATCTTTCTAAAATCACGTGGGTGCTATCGGGCGATGAACACGTGGCGGAATATCAAGCGCCAGCCAACGTGGTGCCAGTGGAAAAAAGCAAAAAGATTGGCGAGATGCTCATGGCCGGTGAGCTTGCCGCCGCCATTGGTGTGGAGGCCGATCACCCGGATGTGAAGCCGCTGATCCCCAATGCGCTCGATGCGGGGCTCAATGCCCTACGCACACGCGGCCACTACCCGATCAATCATTTGGTGGTGGTGAAGGATGAAACGCTGGCGGCGCACCCAGAGATTGCGGCGGATATTTTTAATGCATTCGCCGAATCGAAACGCGTGTATTTAGCGCGTCTCAACGCGGGCAAGATTGAAGCGCCGACAGCGGTCGATAAGCTGCA
>JAYVGG010000123.1:0-11929 GCA_043772475.1 Burkholderiales bacterium | reverse complement strand
GAGACGTACCATGCGCCGCTGGGTTTGGTGCGCGCTTCTTTCCAAAGCGAAAGCTCTTTTTTGTGCGTGCCTGAATCATCGCCACGTGAGACAAATTTTTCGCGGGCACCGGCAATCGCGGCCAGTGCCGCAGCCGCACTGGTGCGCTGCTTGATTGCGGCTGGATCGTTCGCGGGGCCCACGACAACGAAATCGTTATACATCACGTCGTAGCGCGCACTTCCAAAACCATCCGCCATGAATTTATCTTCATCAACTCGCGAATGAACCAAGACGACATCAACATCACCGCGCTCGCCAAGCTTCAGCGCCTGGCCGGTGCCCACCGCAATCACGCGCACGCGAATCCCCGAATTTTTTTCAAACTGCGGGAGCAATGCGCCTAGCAGTCCCGATGCCTCGGTACTCGTGGTGGTTGCCATGCGAATCTCATTGGGCGCGGCCAAAAGCGTGATCGGCGCTGCGAATGCGAACGCGCCAAAAAAGAGAATGAGTCGAGTAAATTTCATGGCGCTATTTTATTCACATTCAATATCGTGTGCGGGCTTCAAGGCGGTGGCGCTACTTGTCGTGCTAATTTTCGCGCGTGGCTGCCACGCCGCAGTAGGATGCGCGTCAAGTAGATCAAACCGCTGTCATGCCCCCATCGACCGAGAGGATTTGCCCGGTCACGTAGCTCGATGCATCGGAGGCGAGAAAAATCGCGGGCCCCATCAAATCTTCTTCACCACCGAGCCGCCCAAGTGGGGTCATGGCGATGATCTGTTTGTCGATCACTTTCAGCAAACCATCGCTTAGTTTTGATGGGAAAAACCCCGGTGCCAGCGCATTCACGCGGATGTTGTACTTCGCCCACTCACCTGCGAGTGCGCGGGTGAAATTGACAAGCCCGCCTTTGCTGGTGTTGTAGGCGATGGTGGTCATGGGCCCCTGCTGACCGCGCAGGCCAGCGACCGAGGCGACGTTGATAATCACGCCGCGCTTATTCGGAATCATGCTTTTGGCGCCCACCGCCTGCGCGACCAGCCAGGAGCCGGTGAGATTGGTGTTGATAATTTTGTTCCACGCCTCCAGCGGATACGCCTCCGCTGGCGCCCCCCACGAGGCACCCGCATTGTTGAGCAAGATGTCGATGCGGCCAAAATGCGCGATCACGGCGTCCACCATCGGTGCGATGGTGTCGGGCTTGGATAGATCGGATGGCATCGTGAAAACGTCGTATCCTAGTTTGGTGAGCGCCGCTTTGGCTTCGGAAAGCTCATCTGCTTTGCGTGCGGTGAGCGCGAGCCGCGCCCCCATCGCGCCAAAGCCCTGCGCCATTTGCAGGCCAAGCCCGCGTGAGCCACCGGTGATGAGGGCGACGCGGCCGGTTAGATCGAATAGTTTTGGAGTGGTCATAAAACTTTGATGCCTTTCAACTTGATGCGATTAGCTGCGAAATTTTTGCGCGATAAGGGGTAATAGGAAATTTATGACGTTAGGCAAATGCTCGGTGCAGACGGCCTCCATGCGCTCCGTCGTTTCGTCGGAATCGAGCCTCGGTCCCGTCTTCCCTCTTTTCATTTCCTTGGCGTGCAGAATGTCGTTGCCAAAGCTGACAATTTCATTCATTGCATCTTGGACAAGCTCTTTAACGTCATCACTCTTGAACACGAGAGATACCGGTAAATTAGACTTGAATACATCTTCTTTGTATTGGCCAAGCCCATCCTTGTAATCACGATTGTGTGTGACCATGATGCGCTCCAAGACAGCTCGCGCTAGCGCCGCGACCGTTGCCGAGCGACCAAAGCAGTAGGCAACTTGGATCTCCACGAGGAGCGTTGGCAGCTCGTCAAACATCGACAAAATCTTCTCGGAAATAGCGAATTTCTTAATTTTTTCTTTTCCTGCATAGAAGGCAGCAAAGTCGAGCGGGGCATACTCCAGCGCCCACCACATCGCGTCACAGCTGAGAAAAACATTAGCGTGCTTTACTGCCCACTCTAATTCTTCCGTGCGACATTTGTATTCCTCCTGACTTAGGCTAGGGAAATTGCTGTCGTTGCTTAGTAAATCCTCCCCCTCTTTTACAATCAGGCGCAGCGCTTCACGAGCCTCAGGCATTCCCGATTTTGGTTCGAAATTCAACATACCTAACGTTGTTTGTGCATTACGAAATGGGGGAATTATCCCGGCTGCTTTAAAGTCTGCATTGCGACGATCCACCGGGAAACCTTGATCAGTATCAGCCCAAAGCCATCCGAGGTAGTTACCGAACTCGTATTCCAACCCTAGTTTTTCCTCACAACTCATCCAAGACTTCACGGTATCAAAAGCGCGAATTTTTTTGTTTTCTTCGCATTCGCCCTCGCAATACTCGCGCGGCAAGCAGTCAAGTTGCTTACAAGATTCACCGATGGCATAAGACCAGAGCAGCAGCCGCGCCTCATCCGGCGTGAGCTTTTCCGTTGACCTGCGCTTTTTAGGAATACTTTCCAACGCGCGGGCATTCACCACGCCGGCATCGGCAATCTGTTTGTGAATGTGCTTTCTCAGTCTCGGGGCATAGAGCGTCCCAATCTTTTCACAAAGACGGGGAAGGTCACGCACATCTTTGATAAGCTCCTCCGACAGCCCATCACGCACAGTGGTTAAGTCGTCCTCCTTCCCGGTGGCGTAGTAGGAATCCTGCGCGATTGCAGCAATGTGGTCCGGGACTGACATGAAAAAAAGGTGAATGGCGCTCATTTGATCGTCAGTGAGGTCGTCGCCTGAACGATCCCCAAGGTTTTCCAACTTCTTGATTTTCAGCGCGCAAAAAAGGCTCTCAATATCGGCTGGCAACGTTTCCAGTTGCTTCTCTATTGCTGCTCTGTGGACGGTTACCATGATGACGCAGCCGCTGAGGTGTTGGGCGCCACAAGTGCGCTGGCGTTGCCCGCTATTGGCAAGCCAAGCCCGCACGAACCGCCGGTGATGAGGGCGATGCGGTTGGTTAGGTTGAAGAGATTTTTTGCGGTCATGGGGGGCCAGAAAAATAGTGAGAAATTAGCCTAAACACAAGCAATGGCGGGGGTTTTGGCCATTTTAATAACTGCTTTAGGCAACGGTTGCATACAGCTCATGCGCGATTTGATGCTGCGTATTGCTGAAGGTCTTTGGTGGAAATATGAGCGCCGGGTACAAGCTGGTAGTGGCGCTCGTCAACTACCTTTACTTCGCCGCCTTGAACCGCGAGCTCAAACATGGCAATGCGCTCTTCGCTCATGAATTGCACAGATACCGCGCGGCAGATTAGGTTTGGAAATTTTTCAGCGCAGCACAAAATATCTTGCTGCGTTTGCACAGCGCCATGTTTGTCGGCACCACCTTTTGCTTGTACAGGAACAACAAATTGCCGACCGTGGCGGTCAATGCCGACGTAAATTTCGTCGATCTCAATTTGGCCGATTTCCTTTACGGTGGTTCGTAAATGGTTTTGCAAGGAGGATGCAGTAATCCCCAAGAAAATATCAATCAGCCGGTTGTAGCGGACTTTTGCGAGTAGCGCTTGCTCGTCGCTTAGCGCGTAGGCCACGATGATTTCGGGCGTTGCATCCGGCACTTTGATAGTGAGCAACTCTTCGCGCGGGACGATGCGGTTGAGCTTCACTTGCTTAAACCGATAGCGCGCTTGCCCGGCACCTTCGATTACCCACTCAAGCCCTTTACCTGCTGATTTTAGAATCGCCTCTGGTAGCGCATTACGGTAGCGAAACGCGTAAATGAGATCGCCAATGTTTTTGGGAAGATCAATTTTGAGATCGCTGGCGATGCCTGCAAATTCGTCTCGGGTGAACTCAAATTCTTTCACGCCCTTTTTGTAATGGTCTGTGAACACGCGTGTGATGATGGCCTGATAGCGGTTTTGTTTAGCGGGACCTTTTTTGTCAGGCATGAAGCTCGCTCCAGAGTTCGGTTTGTTGCGGGTTTTTCTTACGGGTGCGCTGCGCGATCGTATCGTGCGCTACACTGAAATACCGCGCGGCCTCACCCATATCAAAAGACAGTAGCGCGGCATCCCCCGTGTCGATGACGTTGACCGAGCGTGTTGGCTGGCACCCGAGTGCCGCGATGATTTCACTTGCAACGGCGCGCGCTAAGAGCGGTGGAACACTATTGCCAATTTGGCGAAAGCCGTGCCATTTGGTGGAATGAAATCGAAACCAATCCGGGTAGGAGTGCAGCCTCGCTGCCTCGCGTACTGTGATGACGCGTGGCAAAAATGGATGGATTGGGCGCGGCGACGTAAACGCGCCGCGTGCGCTATCGGTGCCTGCGCGTAGCGTGTTGCAGAGCCCATCGGGTGGCAGCTTGCGAAAGTGGCTGATGGGCTCGGTCTTGCCGTGCTCGGTAGCCATGAAGCGGCTGCGCGATAGTGCGGTGTGCTCGGTTCGGCGGCTTGATGTGAGCGCGTCGCGGGCAAACTGTCTATCGTAGCCATGGTTGGTCGGGTCGTTGGCGAGGCCACGCATACGCATTGCGTAGCGCGTTTTGCTATTCCATTTGGTCGTCACGCAATCACTGGTGTTAAGGCCATCGAAACTATCCGCATCGGGCAAGTCACCAATCGCATCCCAAACATTCACGCTCCCCATCTGTGCCAAAGGGTAGGTGGGCAGTGTGATGCCACGCCGCGCGCCAATCAGAAAAAGGCGCCGCCTATCTTGCGGCACGCCAAAAGATGCCGCATTGAGAACTTGATAGGGCGTTAATACGTCGTAGCCCACATCTTTTAATGCGCGAATTAGCTCATCCAAAAATACGGCGTGTTTACCAAGCGTTAACCCCTTCACATTTTCAAAGACGAAATACTTCGGCTGCAGCTCTGAAACGAGTCGCACGAAGTGAAAAACAAGTTGGTTACGCGGATCATCAAGCGCGCGCTTGCCAATCATTGAAAACCCTTGGCATGGCGCGCCACCAAACACCACGGCGATTTCAGCTTTGCCTAGTTTTGCTCTGCGGCGAATTTCGTCGCCCGTGAGGTCAATTACACTCGCACAGATGGTTGCGGTGTTGGGGAAATTGTATTCGTGTGTCGCGCAGTGGATCGGGTCAATTTCAACGGCGGCAGCGATGTCGAACCCGGCTTGCTCGAACCCTAGCGATAGCCCGCCCGCTCCCGCAAAGAGGTCGATTCCGATTGGGCGTTTCGCATGATTCTGTGCAGCCATCATATTTTCTGTGATCTGATTTTCGGTGCCTACGCAGCACGCTTGATAGTTATTTAGCAAGTTTTACATTTTACCTTGATGCGATACGGACAGTAAGGCGGCTTTGGGTTATGGGCATGGCGCTTAAATCATAAAGACACGTTTATGTGCTGAAAGCCCAATGTTGACGCGGCTTTTGGCCATACCGGCTATGCGCTTTGTGTATGCGCTAATCCCATTGTCACAACTTTTCTCCCGCCAGCACGCGCGTAGCCTTTCGTAGCCCTGCAAAGATTGCGTCTGCAATATAGCCCGGAAACTTTTTCGGTAATTGGGCTGCAACAGATTCAATCACCTTTGGCGTGCGCGCAATAATTTCTTGAATAATTTCTGCACCCCCATCGAGCAGACCATTACGCATTGCTGTTGCGCGCCAATGGCGGCGGTGAATCTCGGCAAGCCGATGGTGCATATTTTTCTCACCACGAATACCCATGGCGAGCGTTACTTTTTGCGCCTGTAATTGGCCGGGGCGTTTGCCGATGACGGGGTAGGCGGAGAGTACATCGTAGAGCGGGGTGAGTGTGTAGGAGCCACCGGCGGCGATATGGATGCTGAAATTTTTGGCGTGACCATCGGTGGCGGCGAGTAGCCAGAATACAACTTGGGCCGCGAAGAAAACCTGACGATCTACGAACGCATTTTCAGACGTTCGCAATAAATCCATGATGCGGTCAATGCCGGGGCCACCATCTGATTGATATTTGTTCAGGTACGACACGCCCATGGCTTGGCACATGTCTTCTTGTGGGAGCCGCATGATCCAGCGCGCGTTACTTGCGATGCGACGATCAAAGCGCTCCACCACCAATACTTTTTGATCTTCAAATGTAGCGATGTCGCAGTTGGCGACGGGCAATCCATAGGCTTGAATTATTTTCGCGCATAGCCATTCGTTTTCAACGGAGTCTTTCATATCCAAACTTAAATTGCCGACAATCCCTAATGGCAGTTTCAGAATGTGTGTGGTGGGCGTGGCGCCGGTGGGGCGGTTCCATTTATTTTTGTACCAGAGGAGCGCAGTTTTTTCCTGTGCGCCTGCGAGTGAGAGCCTGAAATCTTCTGTGTTGTCTTCCGCAACCATGCTGCCACCGGGTGTAACCGTAGCGCGCAAATGGGCGGCAATGTCTGCGTCAGTTAGCGGGTGGCATGTGATGCTCTCTACGCTCGGTGGCGCCTCTTCCTCGGGCACAATTTGCACGGCACCCACACAGTCACGGCCTAACTTGGCAAGCAATGGGTAGGCATCAATCGAATCTATTTTGAAGCGACGCGCTAAGCGCTCGCGAATTACTTTCGCATCAGGTAGTAGATTTTCAAAGTAGTTGCGAACCTCGGTGCCCACGTAGGGCGTGCGATCTGGCGTGAGTGGAAAGCGTAACGAAAGCGGGCGGCGCGTGGGTGAGGCGAGCCATGTTTCGGTGTACTGCAGCTCTTCGCCGCGCGGCGTGATGCGCCACTGGGCAACGCGTGCGCCATTCATGTAGATTGCGAGCGGCGGGTAGGATGTGCGGCGGCCCATGGCTTACCAAGAAGATTTGTTTGGAACCGTTGCATCGCCATCAATCGCCACGCCCACTTTGCTACGAAGAACCAGCTCCACATCTAACGCTGTCAACGCGCGCAAGAGCCGCTCAAGCGTTGCTTTATCTGGATTTCGCTCTAGCTGTGAGACTGTTTGCTGCCCCACGCCAATACGCCGCGCAAGCTCCGCCTGCGAGAGCCCAGAGCGCTTGCGGAATGCGACAAACAACGGCACCAATTGATCAGCAGTACGGATAGAAAAGTCTTGCATGACGGCCTCCTCATTTCACGCATCATAATGCGTATTGTTGAATTACGCAACATGATGCGTAAATTGAAAATACGTATCATGATGCGTAAATTATGAGTCCGTACTTTTCGCCGATACAGTGAAGTAGTTAGCCTTTTGGCTGATAGAGGTTGAGCTTATTTCGCGTCATGACGGACGGCGGCTCGCGCGTTGCGACAAATCCAAACCGCTCGTAAAGCCCTTGTGCATCACTCGTCACCAACATGAAGCGGCGCAGCCCTTGCAACTCTGGATGCACATCAATCGCTTCCATGAGCCGCTTGCTATAACCCTTGCCGCGATACGCGGGCATTACGAACACATCACCTAAGTACGCGAAGGTGGCGTAGTCCGAGATCACGCGCGCGAAGGCGATTTGTGCTGTGCCAATAAACCCGCCGAAGCACAGAGAGTGATCAATCGAACGCGCAACCGTCGTAAGCGGAATGCCTTTTGCCCAATAAGATTGCTCGGATAAAAATTGGTGAATGAGCGGTATGTTGAGTTCAGCACGGTTGGTGGTGATGTGGAAATCTGTCATGGCTTATCGTGGCAAGTTAGTGGTGTGCGAAATAGCTACCCATGATATTTCATGCGGATCATATTCGAGGAATTACCAACTGCCCTCAGCTTGCCATCGACGTACCGCCTCTTTGAGCCATGGCGGTGCGTCTTTCATATCAGGCATGGTCTCGGTACGAGTGAGCTCGTCCGCTCTACGCTGCATTTGTGCCAGTGAGGGCACATCCGAGCGGGCGCGCTCTTCGTCGGATGTGCTTGGCTCAACATCCCATACACGCTGACGTTTTCCGTCCGGCGCGATTTGGGTACCAAATTTTTGCGGTCGGCCTTGGTACATCAGCCAGCGATCTAACGATGCGGCGGTGAGCCAACGCGCGGGCGCATAGCCCGCCTCGGCGGATGCACGTGTGAGTTCGTGCGCCTGCCAGATGTCGGCGAGCGCATCGCTATGTTGCAGAATCATTGCGGCTTGATATTGGGTGGACGGCTTGAGAGTGCCGCCGGTTGCAAGAATCGCGCGAACACGTTTTTGTCGCACCACGTCGCGCTCACGTAATGCGCGATATTCGGCACTGCCATGTGCGGGATGCGGCGTGCGTTCGGCTTGGTCAGCGCGGTAGAGTGTGGCGATTTCTTTACGCAAGGCAACGTGTCCGGCGGCACCCATGTTTTTGTACTCGTAAGGGATTAGCCGCGCGCACGCCGCTCGGGCTGTGCCTTATGCAAATAGCCCGTCAACAGAGCGCGTGGCGGTGAGATAGTCGGCTTCATCTGGATTATTTCCGATCAGCGCGGGAATCCGCAAGGGCAACATTTAGATGATACCAAGCAATTAAAAATTGTGTTTTCAGGCAACCTGCAATTGGTCGTAACCCTAACAATGGCGCGGTGTTTGGTGATTTGTCGAGTCACGCGTCACGCAGCAACACAACTTCCACGCCCGCATGTCGGCACTCACCCGTCGAGCGCCGTGTCAAAATCTCACCATGTCTCCCACCCATCTGCTGCGCCTCATCGCTCTCGCCGCCATCTGGGGCGGCTCCTACGCATTTCTCCATGTGGTGGCTCCCGTGTACGGCGGCGTGGGCACGATGTGGCTTAGGATCGGTATCGCCGCCATTGCCATGCTCGCCTACGCCGCCATCACGCGCGCCGAGCTTGGCCTTGTGAAATGGTGGAAGCATTACCTCTTTATCGGCCTCATGAATTCGGTGATTCCGTTCTCGCTGATTTCGTTTGCGATGGTGACCTTACCGACGGGCTACGGCGCGCTATTGAATGCACTCTCGCCATTCTTCGGCGCGATTTTTACGGTCTGGTTGTTGAAAGAAAAGATGACGTTGCCACGTGTGGTGGGGCTGCTCCTAGGATTTGCGGGGGTGGCGATGATTGTGAATCTTGGCCCCATTGCCGTCACACCAGCACTCTTGATCGCAGCACTCGCGTGTGTATTGGCGACGGCCTCCTATGGCTACGCGAGTGTGTTCCTCAAAATGCACGCAAAGGGCGCGCCGAATCTGGGCGTGGTGACGTATTCGCTGGTGTTGCCCGCGTTATTGCTCACACCTTTCGTGGCGCCAACAATTGACTGGGGGACACCAAGTGCTACCGTACTCTGGTCACTGATTGCGCTCGGGGTCGTGTGTAGCGGCATCGCGTACCTACTTTATTTTCAGCTCATCGCTGACGTAGGCCCTACGAAGGCGATATCAGTCACGTTTTTGATCCCGGTTTTTGGGGTGAGCTGGGGTGCATTATTTTTCGGGGATCGCCTGTCGGCTGGGATGCTGGCAGGCTCTGCGCTTATTTTTATTGGCATGGCATTGGTGCTGGGGATTTTTACGCCACGCGCGCGCGTAAAATAAAGCGACGCTCATAACGCGATGCCACAAGTATCGCGCCACCAACAAAGGTTAATCCATGACCCCCGCCCGCTACGGCAACGTCCTCGATCTCATCGGCAATACGCCGCTCGTCAAACTCACGCATCTCGATACTGGCCTCTGCGAGTTGTACGCCAAGCTCGAATGCAATAACCCGGCAGGCTCGATCAAGGATCGCATTGGCCTACGCATGATCGAGGCGGCTGAGCGCGATGGCAAGATAAAACCGGGCGGCACGATTGTTGAGGCCACCGCCGGAAACACGGGGCTGGGCTTGGCGCTTGCGGCGATTCATAAGGGCTATAAGCTGCTCTTGGTGATCCCCGACAAGATGAGCCAGGAGAAAATTTTTCACCTGCGCGCGATGGGTGTTGAGATTGTGATGACACGCTCTGATGTATCCAAAGGTCACCCCGAGTACTACCAAGACATGGCCAAGCGCATCACGGCCGAGATGATTGCGGCGGGCAAGAGTGCCCATTGCATAGACCAATTTTCTAACCCCGCGAATCCGCAGACGCATGAGGAGTGGACGGGCCCGGAAATCTACGCGCAGATGGATCAGAAGCTCGATGCGATTGTGGTGGGGGTGGGGAGCGGCGGCACCATCACCGGCATGGGGCGTTATTTCAAGCGGGTGGCACCGCATGTGGAACTGGTGTTGGCCGACCCAGCGGGCTCGATCCTCGCCGACCTAGTGAATACCGGCACGCACGGTGCGAGCGGTAGCTGGCTAGTGGAGGGCATAGGCGGCGATTACGTGCCGGCGAATCTCGATGTGAAAATGGCCACGAAGGCGTATTCGATTCCCGATGGCGAGGCGCTGCTCGCGGGTCGCGAATTGCTCCAGAAAGAAGGGATTATGGGCGGCTCCTCGTCGGGCACCTTGCTCGCGACAGCGCTCCGCTATTGCCGCGAGCAGAAAACACCCAAGCGCGTTGTGACCATCATCTGCGACGTAGGCGGCAAGTATCTTTCCAAGATGTACAACGATTACTGGCTGGTCGATCAGGGCATCATCAAGCGCGAGGAGCGTGGTGATCTGACGGATCTCATCGCGCGCCGCCACGCAGACCGCGCCACGATTACCGTGAAGCCAGATGACACGCTGCAAGTCGCACTCGCGCGCATGAAGCTCTATGATTTTCAGCAATTGCCTGTGCTCGATGGCGAGCGCGTGGTCGGCATTATTGATGAGTCGGATGTACTGATGGCGGTGTATGCGGATGCCACGCGGTTTACGTCACCAGTACGTGAGGCGATGACGGGGAAGATTGTGACGCTTGAAAAGCGCAGTGCCGTCTCAGAGCTCATGCCGATATTCGATCAAGGCCACGTGGCCATCGTAATGGACGGCGGAAAGTTTCAGGGGCTCATCACGCGCTATGATTTGCTTAATTATTTGCGGCGGCGCACACAATGAGCACACACAATATGACCAAACACGCCTTCGGCACCCGCGCCATACACGCCGGCCAGCCACCCGACCCCACCACCGGTGCCGTGATGGTGCCGATCTACGCCACCTCGACCTACGTGCAGGAAAGCCCCGGTGTACATCGCGGCTTTGAATACGGCCGCACGCACAACCCCACACGCATGGCCTTCGAGCGCTGTGTGGCGGATCTCGAAAATGGCGTGCAGGGGTTTGCGTTCGCCTCTGGCCTAGCCGCATCGGCGACGATACTCGATACGCTCGACACCGGCAGCCACGTGATCGCACTCGATGATCTTTACGGCGGCACCTACCGGCTTTTTGAGCGCGTGCGTCGGCAATCTGCGGGGCTTGATTTCACGTTTATCGACATGCAGGAGGCGGCGAGTATTGAGGCCGCAATCAAGCCAAACACCAAAATGATTTGGGTCGAGTCGCCCTCGAACCCGCTATTAAAATTGGTTGATTTGGCGATGGTGGCACGCGCCGCTAAGAAACACGGGCTGATTTCTGTTGCCGACAACACCTTCGCCACACCCTACGTGCAACGCCCACTCGATCACGGTTTCGATTTGGTCGTGCATTCGGTGACGAAATATCTCAACGGCCATTCGGACATGATCGGCGGCGCGGTCGTCGCGCGCGAGGCGGGCGCACTCGCGGAAAAACTCGCGTTCCTCCACAACGCCGTTGGCAGTATTCTCGGCCCCTTCGATAGTTTTTTGGCGATGCGCGGCTTGAAGACATTGCATTTACGCATGGAGCGCCACTGCGCGAGTGCATTGCAGATTGCCGAGTGGCTTTCCACCCACCCGAAGGTTGAACGCGTCATCTACCCCGGCCTCGCTTCGCACCCGCAACACGCGCTGGCGAAGCAGCAGATGCAGGGTTTCGGTGGCATGGTGACGGTGATTTTAAAAGGCGGTCTTGATGAATCGCGGCGCTTTTTAGAGCGGCTTAAAATTTTTGTATGCGCTGAAAGTTTAGGCGGCGTTGAAAGCTTAGCCGAGCACCCGGCCATCATGACGCACGCCTCAAT
>JAYVGG010000122.1:0-3834 GCA_043772475.1 Burkholderiales bacterium | reverse complement strand
TTGAGCTTCGATAGCTGGGCGCATCCGCCGGTTGCGTTTGGGATGCGCGCGGCGGCCTCTGATACGCGCCATCTTTTGTTTAGCGCAAAAGGGCGTGATGTTGATCTACGCATTAGCGCGGTTGCCGATCAATTTGCCTTGACCGGCCAGATATTGGGGCCAGATTTATCGGCCGATATCGAGCTTGTTGCCCAGCCTGGCAGCAGCACCCAGAGCCCGGCGGTGCGCGTCACCTCGCTTAATGCGATGGGGGAATTCCGTCTTGATAACGTGAGCCGTGGCACGTACGTGATGACGCTCATCACGGCGGGTGAGGCGATTGTGTTGCCGCCGATCGAAGTCGGTGCTACCCCGTCATGATCCCCTAGCAAGTGAACGCGGGCACCAACCACCCTAACGCCACGGCGCTCGCCCACCAGCTGCTAGAGGCGGGGTTATCACGGCCCGCAATCAACCTAGGCCACGACACCGTGGCGGTGGCGTGGGCGCTCAAAGAGCTCTGCTATGGCGCGTGGAGTAGTGAGCCGCAGCGTGCCACCAAGGCCGCCGAGGCGCTTCGAGCATTGTGCGAGCGTGAACATGCCCTGCCCGCGGAATCAGCGCTGGAAATCGCTGCGCTGGCAGACTGGACAGGGGGCATCGCCCATATCACGCAGGGTCAGATGGCGGAGGCCACCCATTGCTTCGATCTCGCTGCCGCGACCTTTCAGAGCCTCAGCCAGTCCGATCACGCTACCCAAACGCAGGTGCCTAAAATTATGGCGCTGTCGATGCTCGGCCAGTTCGATGAGGCCATTGCCTGTGCGGAGCGCGCGCAGAAGTCGTTTGTGGCCCTTGGCGATGCGCGTGGGGCGGGTAAGGTGAGCTTGAATCTGGGCGCGCTGCATGTGCAACGCGGCGCCTACGTTGAGGCGGCGCGGTTTTCTCGCGAAGCCTCGGTACTGTTTGCGCGCGTGGGCGATCATGAGCACTCGGTGATGGCCGATCTCAATATGGCCGATGCACTCACCTCCATGGGGGATTTTGATGAGGCGTTACGCATTTATGCGCGCGCACAGATGCGCGCGCAGGTTCATGCCTTCCCGGTTTTGGAAGCCAATGTCGAAAATGCGGTGGCGCTACTACATCTCGCGCAAGGCCGCTTTCGGGATGCATTAGTAGGCCTTGAAGGATCCCGTAAACGCTATGAACAGCTCGATATGCCGCAACATCTCGCGGTCGCCGAGGCCAATCTTGCCGATGCCTACCTTGAGCTGCGCTTGTTGCCTGAGGCGTTAACGGTATTCGATCAGGCTGTGGCACGCTTTGGCGCGCTGCACATGCCAGCCGAGGAAGCGCGAACCCTCGCGCAGCGAGGGCGTACCCAAGCCCTACTTGGGCAGCGCCTCGCAGCGGCCGAATCGTTTCGGCGCGCGAGCACATTATTTGCGGCGCAGGGCAGCCGTGTTGGCCGGGCAGCCGTGGCGCTGGCACGCGCCGAGCTGGCCCTCGCGAGCGGCGATGCCGATGTCGCGAAAACGCTGGCCGAGGAAGCCGCAGAAGGATTCGACGAGACCAGCCTGGCAGAAAGCCACGCCCGATCAAATGTGGTGCGTGCCTACGCCTTATTGCAATTGGGCCACATCGGGCGCGCGAACACGGTTTTTGAGACCACGCTCGTACAGGCTCACGAAATGCGCTTAGTGAGCGTAGCCGTCAGGTGTCACACTGGTAAGGGGCTCGCGGCACGGGCAAGAGGTGAATCCGCGGTGGCGAAAGCGGCGTTCAATGACGCTATTGCGCTCTTCGAGGATCAGCGGCGCGCCTTGCCGGGCGATGAACTGCGGAGTGCCTTCTTAACCGATCACTTACGGCCCTATCACGAGCTGTTACGTACCGCACTCACAACGCACAGTGAAACGCCCACGCGCACCAATGCCATTGCGGTAGTGGAGCAGCTCGACTGTTTGCGCGCCCGCTCGCTAGGCAAGCGACTCGCCGACGGCGCGGGCATTGAGGATGGCAATAGAGCCGATGACAATCCCGCCACCCGGCGGCTTCGTGAGCGCTTGAACTGGCTCTATCGGCAGGTACAGCGCCTCGAAGACGAAGGCGAATCAGCGGGGCACCTGATCGACGAAGTGCGCCACACTGAATCAGCCTTATTGGAAGATGCCCGTCGGGCGCGCTTTGCCGCGTCTGCCCAAGTCGGTGCGGCCCACACCGCGCACCACTTTTCCTTCATCGCCTTGCAGGATGCACTCGGTGAATCGGGGGCGCTGATCGCCTATGGCGTGTTGGACGATGAATTATTCGCCTATCTCGTCACGCGCACAGCCGTTACGGTACACCGACAGATTGCCTCGTGGAGCGAGGTACAAAATGCGTTACGCGCAGCCCGCTTTCAGCTAGAAACCTTACGTCATGGTGCGGGCCCGGTACAGCACCATTTAGTGAGCTTGACTCACCGCGCCAAGATGCACATGGCAAGGCTACATGGCCTCGTCTTTGCACCACTCGCGTCCGCTTTGGCGGGCTGTCGCGGTGTGCTGGTTGTGCCCCATGCTGAGCTTGGGCTGTTGCCGTTCGCGGCACTCCATGATGGTGTTGAATTTTTGGCACAACGCCATGAATTTGCCATGGTGCCTAGCGCCCGACTCGCACTCCGTGGGCTGCTACGGCAGCCGGGGCGGCCCCGGCAAGTCTTAGCGCTCGGTGAATCGACACGCTTGCCGCACGCCGCAGCCGAGGCGCACTTGGTGGCGAGCTTATTCCCAGCAAGCCGGGTATTGGTTGCTCTGGAAGCCACCACCACCGCGCTATTGGCACACGCCCACATGGCCGACGTGATTCATCTTGCCTGCCATGCCGTGTTTCGCAGTGATAATCCGCGATTTTCGGCGCTACACCTAAGCGACGGCCCATTTACGGTTGAACTTGCCGAGTCGATGAAACTCAAACCTTGCGTCGTGGTATTGAGCGCCTGCGAGACCGGGCTTGCTGAGCTTAGCGGAGGCGACGAAATGGTTGGCCTCGTGCGTGCCTTTATCGTGGCGGGCGCGGCGCGGGTGGTGGCGAGTCTGTGGCCGGTGGATGACACGGTCGCGGCGCTCTTTATGGGGCATTTTTATGCGGCACTCGGCCAAGGCGAGCGCCCGGCAGTGGCGCTGCGACTAGCACAGTGTGAAGTCATGCGTAGCCACCCGCACCCGTTTTACTGGGCGGCCTTCACACTCTATGGCGCTTGGTAGCGCCGTAGAAAATAGCGTGTTTGGCTGCTTTTATTGCGTCGCAAAATAAAAACTGTGCTCCGGCTCACTGGAATGTATTTTTCGCCAGCATGTATCAGATGCCGTCTTCGATACTCTGTTACGTAGAAACCTTCGCGATCAGGAGCTATAAACATGAAAAATAACCATCCAAACACGCTGCTCGGCGGTGGCCTCTATGCGCTGCTTCTTGTCGGCACGCTCGTGGGGAGCCCCGTCGCGCAGGCCAAAGTCAGCGACATTGTTTCCGATGGCGAGCGCCCTGCTGAATTACTGGTTCAGCTACGTAGCCCGGCAGCACTCGTCCCGTTGCTCAGCAAATACCCGCTAACGGTCTTGAACCAATTCGGTGCCCGGCCGATTTATCGGCTTCATGTTACGAGTGGCGCCGATACGCAGTCCACCATCACAGCCCTCCAAGCCGAGCTCGATGTCATCCATGCGGAGCCGAACTTTACGCATCAGAGCCCAGAAGCGCGCAAAATTAGCTCGTGGGCCATCGGCGCAGAAACAGCCTACACCGCGCAATGGGCGCCACAGGCACTACGTCTTGCTCACGCGCAGCAGATCTCCACCGGGGCCGGAA
>JAYVGG010000121.1:0-2126 GCA_043772475.1 Burkholderiales bacterium | reverse complement strand
TTGTAGTCTTTTTGGCTTGCATTAAATTTGCCCGCGATCTCGGTCACTTTGTCGCCCAAGGCGCCCGTCATCGAGTGCCACATTTGAATCTCGGTTTCGGCGGCGGCACTAACCGCACCCGTTGCGAACAGCGAGGCCAACATGAGACGAGATACCGATGAAATTCGCATGGCTTACTCCATTAGGTCAGGGTTAAGGTGAATAGTCGATTTACTCTAGCGTACGCCAGTTGCAAGGTTGTGACAAATTTAGCGTGCGTGTTTGAAGAGGGTAAAAAAGTTTTTAGTCGTCGCACGTGCCACCTCGTCAACGCTAATCCCACGCAGGCTCGCAATGTGCTCGGCCACATGTTTCACAAAGCCCGGCTGATTCATTTTTCCGCGATGCGGCATCGGTGCCAAGTAAGGCGAATCGGTTTCGATCAGCATGCGATCAAGCGGCACTACCTTGGCCAAGGCGTGCAACGCTTTGGCGCTCTTGAAGGTCACGATGCCCGAAAACGAAATATAGAAATTCATCTCCATCGCTGCACGTGCAACTTCTTCGGTCTCGGTAAAGCAGTGCATCACGCCACCTACGTCGGCTGCGTTTTCTTCGCGCATGAGTTTTAGCGTGTCAGCAGCCGAGTTTCGCGTATGAATAACGAGCGGCTTGCCACACGCGCGCGCGGCACGGATGTGAATCCGAAAGCGCTCGCGCTGCCAATCGAGCGGCTCTTGCAAGCGAAAATAATCAAGCCCAGTTTCGCCAATCGCCACCACTTTCGGGTGATCGACCATGCCGAGTAGCTCGTCCACGGTGGGCTCGTGATCGTCTACTTGCTCATCGGGGTGAACACCGGCTGAGCACCAGATGTGTGGATTCGCCTCGGCCACCGCGCGCACGGCGGGGAAGCTCGTTAAGGTGGTCGAAATAGTGAGCGCGTGGGTGACGAGATTGTCCCGCATGGTTTGCAGCACGCTTGCGGCATCGGCGGCAAGCTCGGGGAAATCTAGGTGGCAGTGGGAGTCGATGAACATAAAGAATTATCGCACCGGTGCCCAACGTTTTAGCCACAGCGCATTCGTGACCACCATCACGCTCGATGCGGCCATCGCCGCCGCCGCGATCACCGGGGTGAGTAAGCCAAAGGCTGCCAACGGAATACCGATCACGTTAAAGCAAAACGCCCAGAATAAATTTTGTTTAATTTTGGCGTAGGTGCGTTTGGAAATATCAATCGCATCGGCCACTAGCGCCACGTCGCCGCGCATAAGCGTAATGCCCGCCGTTGCCATCGCCACATCGGTGCCACTTGCCATGGCAAAGCCAACATCGGCCGCCGCCAGTGCGGGCGCATCGTTAATGCCATCGCCCACCATCGCCACCACCCTGCCCTCTGATTTAAGCGCGGTAACGACATCGGCTTTCATCTCGGGCAATACCTCGGCGCGCACGTCGGTTAAGCCGAGTGCTGCGCCAATTTTTTCTGCCGTGGCTAGGCTATCGCCACTCACCATAAGCGTTGCAATACCACGTGCCTGCAAACGCCCAATCGCCGCGCCAGCCGTGGGCTTTAGCGCATCGCTAAAGGCCAACATAGCGATTTCTTGTGGCGGGGTTGCGGCACGCGCAAGCCACGAAACCGTCTGCCCCGCGCGCTGTGCCGCACTCGCGGCCACACCCACATCGAGCCCCAGATCACGCATTGCCCGCGCGTTGCCTAGCGTGTAGACGCACCCTGCCACCTCGGCGCGCACACCGCGCCCGGCGAGGGCTTGCATCGCGCGCACCGGCGGCACCACCGCGCCCTCGTCACGTGCTGCCGCCCGCACCGCACGCGCCAGCGGATGCTCGCTCCCGCTTTGTAGCGCAGCCGCAATCGCGAGTGCTGTCGCGCGCGAACCTTCGGTTACGTGCAGATCGGCCAGTACCGGCTTGCCTTCGGTGAGCGTGCCGGTTTTATCAAACGCCACCACCGTGACGCGATGCGCGATTTCGAGCGCCTCGGCATCTTTAATTAAAATCCCGTGGCGCGCGGCCACCCCCGTGCCCACCATCATCGCGGTGGGGGTTGCGAGCCCGAGCGCGCACGGGCAGGCGATCACCAGTACCGCCACCGCGTTCAAAATACCGCGCGACCAATC
>JAYVGG010000120.1:0-5200 GCA_043772475.1 Burkholderiales bacterium | reverse complement strand
GCCCGGCTCCATCACCCCGCACACCGACTTTGAAGCCGAGATCTACGTCTTGTCCAAAGACGAAGGTGGCCGTCACACGCCATTCTTCAACGGCTACCGTCCCCAGTTCTACTTCCGCACCACCGACGTGACCGGCGCGCTGCAATTGCCTGCCGGCACCGAAATGGTCATGCCTGGCGACAACGTCAAGATCGTGGTGCAGTTGATCGCCCCGATCGCGATGGAAGATGGTCTGCGGTTCGCGATTCGCGAAGGCGGCCGGACTGTGGGTGCGGGTGTAGTTTCTAAAGTTATTAAGTAATGAGCCGTGAGGTGAGCGGAGGCTTCTCCACTCGCCTCGCCAGAATAAGCATCGGTAGGGAAGCGTAGTACCCGCAGTCCCTTAAAGGAAAAACATGGCAACAGCACAACCCGCCAAGCAAAAAATTCGGATTCGCCTCAAGGCATTTGACTATCGCTTGATCGACCAATCGGCAGCTGAAATCGTAGAAACTGCGAAACGTACCGGTGCGGTCGTTAAAGGCCCGGTTCCTTTGCCGACGAAAATCGAACGTTTTGACTTACTGCGTTCGCCGCACGTCAACAAAACCTCGCGCGACCAAATGGAAATTCGCACGCACTTGCGCCTCATGGACATCATCGACCCTACTGATAAAACCGTAGATGCGCTGATGAAATTGGATCTGCCCGCCGGCGTGGACGTAGAAATTAAGCTCTAAGCTCGCTAAGGTATTGAATATTCAGTCTGGGGCGGGTATAATCGCGCCTCTTTGCTACTCGCGCTAAAGCGAGAGCATACTGTTTAAGTGTAGTACGCAGTATCACTAAATCGCCAGCCAATTGTAGCGGGCACTTTGTAGGTTAATCGTTACTGGTTAATCGCGAAGCAAACTAGAAAGGATTCTCAGCATGAGTCTTGGTCTCGTCGGCCGGAAGGTCGGCATGACTCGTATTTTTGCGGATGATGGCACTGCCATTCCCGTAACCGTACTTGACGTGTCGGACAACCGCATCACCCAATTAAAGACCCTCGCAACGGATGGCTATTCAGCCGTTCAGCTTGCATACGGTACCCGCCGTGCCTCGCGCGTCGCCAAGCCTCAGGCTGGCCACTACGCGAAAGCCGGTGTTGAAGCCGGGTCGGTACTCCGTGAATTCACGGTCTCCCCAGAAAAGCTCGCCGAACTCAAAGTTGGCGAAAAAATTTCCGTGGAAATTTTCGCCGTCGGTCAAATGATCGACGTGACGGGAACCTCCAAGGGTAAGGGCTTTTCAGGCGTTATCAAGCGCCACCACTTCTCGTCTAACCGCGCTTCGCACGGTAACTCCAAGTCGCATAACGTACCGGGCTCTATCGGTATGGCGCAGGATCCGGGTCGCGTGTTCCCTGGTAAGCGCATGGCCGGCCACTTAGGTGACGTGACGCGTACGCAGCAGCTTCTCGAAGTCGCGCGTATCGACGTTGCCCGTCAGCTTATTCTCGTCAAGGGCTCCGTGCCCGGTGCGACCAATGGCACGATCATCGTTCACCCCGCTTCTAAGGCGCGCATTGCTAAGCCTGTGAAGGGAGCGAAATAATGGAACTTAATCTCATCAACGATCAAGGTGCCGCCAGCGGCACGATGCCAGCCTCGGCCGATTTATTTGGCCGCGACTTCAACGAAGCCTTGGTTCACCAAGTTGTCACCGCCTATCAGGCCAATGCACGTTCGGGCAACCGCGCGCAAAAAGGCCGTAGCGACGTTAACAAATCGACCAAAAAACCTTGGAAGCAAAAAGGCACCGGTCGCGCCCGTGCTGGTATGGCCTCGTCCCCTTTGTGGCGTGGCGGTGGTCGCATTTTCCCGAATCTGCCTGACGAGAATTTCTCGCAGAAGGTCAATAAGAAAATGTACCGCGCCGGTATTGCCGCCATCCTTTCGCAGCTGGTTCGCGAAGGCCGTCTCTCGGTAGTTGATAATTTGTCGCTCGAAGCGCCAAAGACGAAACTCCTTGCCGCTAAATTGAAGGGCATGGGTCTTGATAACGTGCTCATCATTACCGACAACATGGATGACAATCTCTATTTGTCGTCGCGCAATCTCCTGAATGTGCTGGTCCTCGAAGCGAAACATGCCGACCCAGTCAATTTGGTGCGCTTCCCGAAAGTCGTCTTGACCAAGGGTGCCGTCAAGCAATTTGAAGAGGTGCTGGCATGAACGCTGAACGCCTATTGACGGTAGTATTGCGCCCCGTCATCTCTGAAAAAGCCACCATGGTGGCAGACAAGCAAAAACAAGTCGTGTTTGAAGTTTTGCGTGATGCTACCAAAGCTGAAATCAAGGCCGCTGTTGAGCTCCTGTTCAAAGACCAAAAAGTCGAAGTTGCCTCAGTCAACGTCGTCAATCAAAAGGGCAAGGCCAAGCGCCACGGTCGTTTTGAAGGTCGTCGCAGCCACGTCAAAAAAGCCTATGTGTGCTTGAAGGCCGGCAGCGATATTAACTTTGTCGAAGGAGCCGCATAATGGCGCTCGTCAAAACAAAACCGACCTCACCGGGTCGTCGCAGCATGATCAAAGTGGTCAATGCGGATCTGCATAAAGGCGCGCCAGTGGCCGCTCTGGTTGAGCGTCAATCGCGCAACGCAGGCCGTAATCACCACGGTCATATCACCACCCGACATCAGGGCGGTGGGCACAAACAACACTATCGCATCATCGACTTTAAGCGTAACGACAAGGACGGTATCCCCGCCAAAATCGAGCGTTTGGAATACGACCCAAACCGTAGCGCCAACATCGCTTTGTTGTTGTACGCAGACGGTGAACGTCGCTACATCATCGCCCCCAAGGGCGTTGAAAAAGATCAGCAGGTTATTTCGGGTGCCGAAGCGCCGATCAAGGTTGGCAATACGCTTCCACTGCGTAATATCCCAGTGGGCTCAACCATACACTGCGTTGAAATGTTGCCCGGTAAGGGCGCGCAGCTTGCGCGTTCGGCTGGTGCCTCGATTCAGCTTCTTGCACGCGAAGGCATCTACGCACAGCTGCGTATGCGTTCTGGTGAGATTCGTAAAGTTCACGTTGACTGCCGCGCCACCATTGGTGAAGTCGGTAACGGCGAGCATAGCCTGCGCGTAATCGGCAAGGCCGGTGCAAATCGCTGGCGTGGCTGGCGTCCGACGGTTCGCGGTATTTGTATGAACCCGGTCGACCACCCGCACGGCGGACGTTCCAACGGTGGCGGTCACCCGCGTTCACCTTGGGGCCAACCTGCTAAAGGTCTCAAAACCCGCACCAATAAACGCACGCAGAACATGATCGTTCGCGATCGTCGCAAGTCGTAATCGGAGCCTCATACTATGTCACGTTCAATTAAAAAAGGTCCGTTCGTCGATGGCCACCTGTTGGTGAAGGTGGAAAAGGCGGCTGCGGTCAAAGACAAGCGTCCGATCAAAACTTGGTCGCGTCGTTCCACCATCCTGCCGGATTTTGTGGGCCTCACCATCGCCGTACACAACGGGAAGCAGCACATCCCTGTGTACATCAGCGAAAACATGGTGGGTCATAAACTCGGCGAATTCGCGCTCACCCGCACCTTCAAAGGCCACCCGGCCGACAAGAAGGCCGCGGCGCCGGCTAAGAAATAAGGAGCAGAAAAAATGCAAGTCTCTGCAAATTTGTTCGGTGTCCGGCTCTCGGCGCAAAAAGGTCGTCTTGTTGCGGATTTGATTCGCGGCAAGAAGGTAGATCACGCTCTCAACATCCTCCAGTTCACCCCTAAAAAAGGTGCAACCATCATCAAGAAAGTGCTCGAGTCCGCGATTGCGAACGCTGAGCATAACAATGGTGCGGATATTGATGAGTTGAAGGTCGCCGTCATCATGGTCGAAAAGGGTCCCGTGCTGAAGCGCTTCACCGCGCGCGCCAAGGGTCGCGGAAATCGCATCGTTAAGCCAACGTGCCACGTCTTTTTGACGGTCGGCGACGGTAAGCAATAAGGGGCACTGATGGGTCAAAAAATCTCACCAACCGGCTTTCGTCTCGCAGTTCACAAGAACTTCGCGTCAAAGTGGTATGCCAACAGCAAAAATTTCCCAATCATGCTGCTGGAAGACATCAAAGTTCGCACCTACTTGAAAAAGAAGCTTGCGAGTGCCAGTGTCAGTAAAATTGTTATTGAGCGTCCTACCAAGAACGCCAAAATCACCATCTACTCCTCGCGCCCCGGTATTGTTATCGGTAAAAAAGGCGAAGACATCGAAAAATTGCGCTTAGAGTTGACCAAATTGATGGGCGTGCCAGTACATGTCAACATCGAAGAAGTCCGCAAGCCAGAAATTGACGCGCAGTTGATCGCCGACGGTATCACCGGCCAATTGGAAAAGCGCGTGATGTTCCGTCGCGCCATGAAGCGCTCGATGCAAAACGCCATGCGCTTAGGCGCACAAGGTATCAAGATCACCTCATCGGGTCGTTTGAACGGTGCTGAGATCGCTCGTACCGAGTGGTATCGCGAAGGCCGTGTGCCGCTGCACACATTGCGTGCTGACATTGATGTCGGTTTCGCCGAAGCCAAGACGACCTACGGCCTGATCGGCGTACAAGTACTCGTTTACAAAGGCAACGTGCTCGCCAAAGGCGAAACGCCCGTCGCAGCACCCGAGCCCGTAGAGCAACCGCGCAAACCACGTCGCGCACCAGCAGGAGCAAAACATGCTGCAGCCAGCTAGAAGAAAATACCGCAAGGAACAAAAGGGCCGTAACAAAGGTATCGCCACCAGCGGTGCTAGCGTTTCGTTCGGCGAATTCGGTCTCAAGGCCGTTGGTCGTGGCCGCTTAACCGCGCGCCAGATCGAAGCTGCACGTCGCGCGATGACGCGCCACATCAAACGCGGCGGACGCGTATGGATTCGTATTTTCCCGGATAAGCCTATTTCCAAAAAGCCTGCCGAAGTCCGTATGGGTAATGGTAAAGGTTCGCCGGAATACTACGTTGCTGAGATTCAGCCCGGCAAAGTGCTGTACGAAATGGACGGCGTGAACGAAGCATTGGCCCGCGAAGCGTTTACGCTTGCTGCTGCCAAACTGCCGATCCGCACGACCTTCGTGCATCGCATGCTCGGCACCTAATTCGGAGAATCACATGAACCTCAAAGATATGCGGGCGAAATCCCCGGAAGACCTGAACAAAGAGTTGCTCAATTTGCGTCGCGAGCAATT
>JAYVGG010000119.1:0-3330 GCA_043772475.1 Burkholderiales bacterium | reverse complement strand
AATCTAGGGGTTTGTTCCGTATATGATGCGGTACGCAACGTATCTTAAGCCAGACACAAAATAAGTAACCGGCAATCGTATAGATGAAAATTGCAGTGATTGGTTCAGGCATCGCCGGGATTTCGGCGGCGTGGTTGTTAACCCACCATGCACCGAATACGACGATCACGCTCTACGAAAAAAACCCGAGGCTTGGTGGGCACGCCCACACCGTTGATGTCACCCTCGATGGCTTCAAACACCCCGTCGATACTGGCTTTTTGGTCTTTAATGATTGGACTTACCCAAATCTCATCGCGCTTTTTAAGCACCTAGATGTAGAGACGGCGGCCTCCGATATGTCCTTTAGCGTGAAGCTTTCGGACCGCGCGCACCAAAGCCGCTTGGAGTGGTCTGGCTCAAATTTAGCGACGATGTTTTCGCAGCCCGCGAATCTCTTTAAGCCGCAATTTTGGCGTATGTTGCAAGACATCGTGCGCTTTAATCGTGAAGCGACCGCGCTGGTTGCCGGAGGCGCTGCCATGACGGGCACGGTGGGTGAATTTATTGCCGCCCGCGGCTTTGGTGTCGCCTTTCGCGATTGGTATCTGGCCCCGATGGCGGGCTCGATTTGGTCCACGCCGACGCAAAAAATTGCCGATTTCCCGCTCGCGACATTACTCAACTTTTGCCATAACCACGGCCTCCTTTCAGTCAACCACCGCCCGCAATGGCGCACGGTGATGAACGGGGCGAAAACCTACCTCGATAAGATGGCGGCGGGCTTAGCCGATATTCGCCTCGATGCGGGTGTGAGCGCTATCACGCGCGAAACCGATGCGGTCTACGTCACCGCGCGTGGCGTGCGTGAAAAATTTGATCACCTCATTTTTGCCTGCCACAGCGATGAAGCCTTGGCGCTGCTCGCGCAGCCTGGCGTGGACGAATTCAACACGCTGGCCGCAATCCCCTATCAGCCGAACACCGCGATTTTGCACACGGATGAAACGCTACTCCCCGTGCGTAAGCGCGCGTGGGCGGCGTGGAATTATCTCGGTGCGTTTGAGGGCGATTTAGATGCCCCCGTGTCGCTCTCTTATTGGTTAAACCGCTTGCAGCCCTTGCCGTTTAAGACGCCCGTCATCGTGACCATGAACCCAATCAAGGCACCAAACCCGGCGAAAATTATCAAGACCATCGCCTACGATCACCCGGTTTTTACGCCGGCGAGTATTGGTGCAAAACGCAAACTCCGCACGCTGCAAGGACAGCAACGCACGTGGTACGCGGGCGCTTGGACGCGCTATGGGTTCCATGAAGATGGCCTGATGTCGGGCATTAGTGTGGCGCGTGCGTTGGGCGCTACCGTGCCGTGGGAAAGTAACGTGCCGGCTGCGAATCGGCTCGATGACAAATATCCGGGGGTGGATGATTGAATCCGCAAACAACCCCTGAGCTCATCGTTGGCCGTGTGATGCACCGCCGCTTAATCCCGGTCGGCCATGCGTTTTCTTATGGCGTGTTTTATTTGCGTGTGCCGTTATCCCAAATCGCGATGCTACCTAACCGCTGGTTTTCGGTTAATCGTTTCAATTTGCTCTCGTTTTTCACGCGAGATTACGGCGCGCGTGATGGCTCCGATCTCGCCACGTGGGCGCAAAAAATCTTGCGTGAGCATGGCATCGAAAAAGCCGATGGCGAAATTGTGCTCCAAACTTTTCCGCGCATTTTGGGCTATGTGTTTAACCCGATTAGCATCTGGTACTGCTATGACCAAGCGGGGCTACTACGTGCGGCGATTTGTGAGGTGAGCAATACGTTTGGTGAGCACCACAATTATTTGCTGGCGCATGACGATGCGCGTGCGATCACGCCCGATGATTGGTTAAAGGCCGAAAAATGTTTTCACGTTTCGCCGTTTTGTGAAGTGCGCGGGCAGTATCGGTTTCGCTTTGAGCAAACGAGCTCGCGCGCCTTCGCCGAGATTGACTACTACGTGGGCGCAACCAACACCGACAAGCTCATGGTCACCACTATCCACGGCACCCCAGAGGCGCTCACGTCCCGCGCTGCCCTGCGGGCATTTTTAGTCTACCCGTTGATGACATTCGGCGTTGTTATCCGTATCCACTGGCAAGCCGTCAAGCTATGGGTGAAGCGCGTCCCGTGGTTTAGCAAACCTGCGCCACCCGTAATCGAAACCACACGTTGAGGCTCTATGACTGATGCAACCGCCCAAGGACTTTCGCCAACCTCACCCGTCCCCGCGCCCCACGCGCTGCCCGCCCATGCGCGCGCCTTCTACCGGCTCCTCGCGCGCATCGACACCGGTGTGCTCACGTTCCATTCGCCCGAGGGCACGGTCACGCAGTTCCGTGGCGCGCACGAGGGCACCCACGCCGATCTCGCCATTGCCGATTGGGGTGTTGCGCGCGAAGCCATGCGCGCGGCCGAGATTGGCTTGGCAGAAGCGTATCGCGATCAGCGGCTGTGTACTAGTAATCTCACCGCCTTTTTGCAACTCTGTACCGAAAATTCGCGCGCGCTCGAAAGTGCTTTCTACGGCAAATGGTGGGTCTCCGCGTATTTTTGGGTAAAGCACCTACTGCGTCGCAATTCGCGCGCTCAGGCCAAGAAAAACATCAGCGCGCACTACGATTTGTCGAACGATTTTTATGCGCGTTGGCTTGACTCCACCATGAGCTACTCGAGTGCGATTTTCGCAGGGGACGAAACGCGCGATATGGCGGGGGCACAGACGGCCAAGTACGAGCGCATTCTCGCCGTACTCAGCCCACCGCGCGGTGCCACGATATTAGAGATCGGCTGCGGCTGGGGTGGCTTTGCCGAGTACGCCGCAAAAACGCGCGGTGTACACGTCACTGGCATTACCCTTTCGAGTGAGCAGCTGGCTTACGCAAACGCACGCATGACGCGCGCGGGGCTTAATGAGCAAGTCAATTTGCAGCTCATCGACTACCGCGACGTGCGCGGCGAATTCGATTTCGTGGTCTCAATCGAAATGTTTGAAGCGGTCGGCGAAGCGTACTGGATGGGCTACTTTGAGACCGTGCGAAATCGCCTGAAACCCAATGGCCGCGCGGTGATTCAGACAATTACGATTGCTGAAAGCGCCTTCCCACGTTATCGCGCGAGCAGTGATTTTATTCGCGAATTTATTTTCCCCGGCGGCATGTTGGCCCCCATCACACGCTTTATTGCTGATGCCAAACGGGCGGGGCTTGGTACCGGTGAGCCCTACCGCTTCGGCCTCGATTACGCCCACACCTTGCGGCTGTGGCTTGATCGTGTGAACGAAGAAGCCGCACACATCACCACCACGGGCTTTGA
>JAYVGG010000118.1:0-7012 GCA_043772475.1 Burkholderiales bacterium | reverse complement strand
CACCTTTAAGCCCAGCTCCGACACCCGCACGCCATCGACAAATACCCAGCCACGACCGATGTAATCATCGGCCTCCCGGCGCGAGCAAATACCGCGCTCCGACATGAGTTTAGAAAGGCGCAGCAATGGGGAATCGGAGGCGGGGAGGTCGGTCACGGTGGGCAATAAAAATGGAGAGGCCACATTATGACGCGTTCGGGAGCGTGGCGTGTTGGCTTTGCCGATTGATTGTGCTGAGGCGCAATTAGGAGGCGAGGGTGCTGCACGTATACGAATACGCCCTCTTCGCGCAGTAACGCAAATACGCGTAATTCAAAATCGACGACCGCCGAAACACAAGCACTGGCGTGCCTTTCGGGAGGCTTGGCAGCACGCACGCCGATCTCAACATCATGCGAAACGCCACGAGCAAGCGTATCGGTTTCGGCACACGCCATACCTACAAAATACGTCCCCACTCAAACCACTGTCATCCCGAGCGAAGCCGAGGGATCTGCTTTTTGTGGTGTTGCACAAGTGCGGGCGAAAGCGATCGTGCGTGGGATTCGCCATAATAGTTTTTCCGTTGTTTTTAAGAGGCGGGGGTGCGGGCCGGATACCGAGGCTGCCCGCGTGCGCGAATACGTGGCACGCGGAATGACGCTTCGTGCATGAGCCGAAACGCTATGACTGGCGCGGCTTTCGGCAAGGTGTCTATCATGCAGGCCGAGCATACAGTGTGTGTTGCGGCAGGCGAGCTCTGTGGCTTATGCGCTATCACCCGCAAGATTCTCGCCGCGCTTAGTAGGGAAGGGCGACAAGCTTTTTTTGGGCGGCGGTTGAAATCAAGCGGGAAAAAATGCGGCGCTGGAGGCCGCTTGCCATTGAGGGCGGCGGCGTGCGATATTTAAGTGGGTTGAAATATTTGAGGGATATTTTTGCTGAACACTTTTACTTTTGTCTGTAGCTCGCCGCCGACCGTTAGCGATGCATTGATGTTTAGAAATAATTCGTGCATGTCGGGACTTCTTCCACTTTGCTACGGGGTTGTGGTTGGTTCCGTAATCAATTTGATTTGGCTTTGGCTACGCGGACAAAAGCGGTCAAGGTCGAATTGATTTGCAGAATCTCGTGAACAGCATGGAGTCAGATCTCGGACGAACCATGAGGGGAAATATCCGGTCGTTTTTCGGGCGCGCGCTGACCGGAGACAGCAATCGGGTCGCCGCAGGAATTGAAAAGGAGCGCTCTGACTTCATCTTGAAAGACATGGACGAAATATTCAAAACATTTTTCCCGAAGAGATGCAAGTGAGGCATAGCGGGGCTGCTGCGCTTCTCGCGCTGTTCTTGCTGATTCATTGGGTTGGCGATTCACGATACCATTTTTCTGGGTGGGGAGTCCCGGTAGATCGAGCTGAGTTGCATTTTTATATACTCGCCATTTCCGTTCCCGGGTGCCTCGCAATCGCTGTGTTGGAGCGACATTTAAAGCGACGCTTTGCGGGCACTCTGGCGAAAGTGCTTATCGCTGTTTGGCTAATGATGCTTGTTTACTCAATCACCAGACCAATTCCACGCTTGACACATGCGGTACCGGAACATGTCACCGCATCAATTGGGACACGCCCCATTTAATGCGTAAATGGAACGTAAATGCAAAATGGTCACCCATGCCGGGGGCAGGTCTTT
This sequence comes from Burkholderiales bacterium, assembly GCA_043772475.1. Classification (GTDB taxonomy): domain Bacteria; phylum Pseudomonadota; class Gammaproteobacteria; order Burkholderiales; family Usitatibacteraceae; genus UKL13-2. Next base: position 5,342 of record JAYVGG010000118.1, on the reverse strand, counting down.
CATTATCACATTGCAACTTCCATCGCATTGCCAAACCCCTCGCCGCTATTAGGTTTTCAGCCAATTGGCCATTTCAACATGGTCATCAACAAGGCCCCCCCGCCAATCGCATCGCGAGTCTATGCGCCCAAATGATGAATTCACCTTTGAGTCAGCCTCCACCTCACGCGCTCTATCGCGCTCGTATTCGCGAGGCACGCGGCATGAGGCAGTTCATGCCGCGTGTCCACGCTCATCCACCGCCACCATCCTCACGCCCGGCACCTGCACGCTCAGCGCCACGCAAGCGGGCAACACCAATCACAATGCCGCAGCCACCTTCGTCGCGAGCAGCACCATCAGCAAGATCGCCCAAACCATCGCCGCTTTCACCCCCGTAAGCCCGCAGACGCTGGCCGCAGGCGGGCGCTTATGCGAATGACAATGCGGGGACGTTTGTTTTTGTTCATGGAAACCAAAACGGTGAATTCGCGAACTCGTTAACGGCATACTAACTTTGAAAAGTTGTAGGCATTCATGATGGCAAAATAGTACGCATAATCGTAGATAAATAATGTAATATCAGTTACTTACAATACTATTTGTGCGCGCAAAACATGTTGCACACTAAAGTTTTCCATGTTTGATTCAATTGATCAATTTGAGCCGCTCTTTCCGCGCGCAGATTTACAAGAGCCGCTGCTCGCCAAGGCGCATGAACTGGCCCGCGCGGCAACGCGGCTCGGTGGGTTAACGTGTGCCGACGAGATTCGCACGCGCCTGCGCGCAATGAATTCCTACTACACCAATCGCATTGAGGGTCAGCACACCTTGCCGCATGAAATTGATCAAGCCTTGCGGAAAGATTTTTCGACAAACAAGGATCTGGCGATGCGCCAGCGGCTGGCGCTTGCGCACATCGATGCAGAGATTGCGATTGAAAAACGCTACGCAGGCGCTAATGGTGCCGCCGCGCTCTACGGTGTTGATGCGCTCAAGGATATTCATGCAACTCTGTTTGCGGCTGTGCCTAAGACTGCCCGCTTAAGCCCTACCGGTGAGGTCATCGTGCCAGGCCAACTTCGCGTGCGCGATGTTGTGGTTGGTCAACACATCGCACCGACCCACACCAGCCTCGCCGATTTTTTACGACGCTGGGGAGACGTTTACGGAACCGTGCGGCAAGGCGAGATGGCGCTGCTGGCGATTGCCGCCTCGCATCAGCGTCTGGGCTGGATTCATCCGTTTAGTGATGGCAATGGTCGCGTAATGCGCCTCCACACGCACGCGATGCTTGGCGCGCTCGGCTATACGAATGGGCTATGGTCGCCGCTACGCGGTTTCGCCCGTTCGAGCGAGCAGTACTACGCATTACTGGCGGCGGCTGATCTGCCGCGACAAGGCGATCTCGACGGGCGGGGCAACCTCAGTGAAAAAGGCCTCGTGGCGTGGATAAATTACGTGCTCGACCTCTGCTTGGATCAGGTGCAACTCATGGCCAGACTCCTCGACGTATCAACAATGCAACGACGGATAGCCGCGTGCCTTGCCTACGAGGAACGGACGCTAAAAAGTGGCGTGCGCGAAAGCGCATTGCTACCACTGCACTACCTATTTGTTACCGGCGGCGAGCTCACGCGAGGAGAATTCAAAACCATGATGGGTCTAGGGGATCGCACCGCTGTGACAGCACTCACGGCACTACTCAAGCGCGGCCTATTAAGTTCAGATACGCCGCAGGGCAACGTACGTTTCGGTGTGCCACTACCTGCGTTAAGGTTTTATTTTCCCGCGTTGTGGCCAGAGGCTGAGGCGGATGCGGGGGAGTAGCGCCTCGCGTATCAATACGTGCCCGCCTCACCAGCGCGCAGGAGCAAATGGGGTGGGCAAATGAGAGGCAAAGGCAAATGGGGTCAAAGGCAAATGGGGTCAGACTCCATTACTCATGCTACAATTACCACAACCTAATTAATTTTCCTTATTTAATAACCCTCAAATGGCCCGTCTCCCCCGCTTTGCTATCCCCGGACAGCCGCAGCACATCATCCAGCGCGGCAACAATCGGCAGACCATTTTTGCCGCCGATGCGGACTATCAATTTTTTCGCGATGCCTTGGTCGAGGCGGCAGGGCGGTTTGGGTTGGCGATACATAGCTACGTGTGGATGACCAATCACATCCACCTCCTAGCGAGCCCGCTCTATGCCGACAGCATCGGTAAGACACTGCAATCGGTCGGACGGCGCTATGTTCAATACTTCAATTACACCTACCAGCGCACCGGCACGCTCTGGGAAGGCCGCTACCGCGCCACGGTCGTTGATAGTGAACACTATTTGCTCAAATTGATGCACTACATCGACATGAACCCAGTACGCGCTGGCCTGGTTACGCGTCCGCGCGCGCATGCGTGGTCGAGCTTTCGCCGCTATGCCGATGGCGACGCCGGGGTGAACAGCAGTTGGCTTGAGCCGCATCAGCAGTATTTGGCCTTGGCGGCGACGAATGAGGAGCGGCAAGCCGCTTACCGGCAACTGCATAAAATCATCACGCCTGACCACGATCTAGCCACGATTCGCGACGCGACCAACAAAGGCTGGGCGCTCGGCGGTGAACGATTTGCAGCACAGATCGAGACGCTCTCGGCGCGACGTGCGGTGTCGAAGGGGCGCGGGAGACCGCGCATTGATGAGGCGGATGGTGGAGCTAAAGTCTGACCCCGTTTTTCCGCTGAGATTCTGCACGAATGTCGGGGCGGTTCATAAAGTTAGTTTTTTGACATGAAAAATATAGGAGTACAAGAATGAGCGCTGATGCAAAAGACCTAGATGTTGCAATGTTCCAAACGCTCAGGGCCGTCAAATTTCTCTTGTTTTTCGACGCCAAGGTTGGTGCGAGCGAAGAGCGTGCCACGGCTTTGTACAAAGAATTCAACCGCGACCATCCTTTGCCGAGACATATACCCTTTATATGTCGAGATTCCATCATTGGAACACACACTTCAATATTTGCATGGGCAAGCGAAAAGTCGGATGAGGACTGGGCGAAAGTTGGGTTTGCCCTCAAGGAATCCTACAAGATTGTCTATACGCCGCGTAACAATGGGGAGGCGACAGTTAAGAATGTCATACGCGTGATTCGCAATGCAATGGCGCACCATGCGGAGTTCTCGCATCGTCAGCTAGCACCGATGCCACCAGCAATTTCGTGGAGTAAAAAATATCTTTCTTTCAATTCTGAGAGGGCTGGATTCGTTAGATTTGAAACGGAGGATGGGTTCTTCAATTTTTTGCCCGACTTCATGCGCGCGGTTGACAAACTCCTCCACGACGACATGGAGAAACGGTACCCGAAGCCAACATAAATGGGGCACCCATTAGCTGACCGCTGTCAAGCAAGCGTACGAATTTCTCGCTGCAACTGCGATAACGTTGGCGCCTTGTCCACGGCGGCGGGCGTGGCTTTTCAAACTAGCCCGAACGCACGCCGCGGTGGACAAGTCATGCTGCGATACTAGCCATCGTCAATTTCCTCATCACGCCCGTTTCTTCAAATCATTGTGCGAGGCGAATCGCGCCAGTCACCCATCAGGATCAAGCGAACTGCGAAACTTTGCAGCCGCCCTGGTGAAATACATCACCCCAGAAGAACGTTGGCACCACGCGCCGTCCAATTGAACTACTGCACAGAGATAGTGGCTGCCGATTGAACCGGCTCCAGACCCTGCAACGCATCGGAATCTAAGAGACCAACGTCGAATTAATTGAAACCCCGCGCCCCGATTGGATTTCCAGCCATTTCCACATTACGTGAAGAAATGAAAAAAGGGGTCAACGTTAATCGTTTTCAAAAAAAAAACTAACGCCGATCACTTAATTATCGGTTATTGCGTGTGAGACGGTGAAGACGTGCCCAAGAGGCAAACGCGATAGGTCGAGCATGTTCCACCTGCCCAACAAGGATGATTAGCCGCTGCGCGCTCGCCTTTCACCGCAGCCAGTCCCGTGCCGTGCCCCAATAATTTCTTTATCCAAAGCGCCCAAACTGCGCGTGGATACTCGCGTTTCGCCCGTCGAGCCTCTCGCAACTGGGTGTGCCGCGCGCGCAGCGTCCTCGCCCGCCGCACAACCCCGCAACGCGTCCCCCACACTGCCAACCGAAATGCGGGCCGGTCGCTCAGTCAACTTTCGCGCCAGATTCTTTTACGACGCTCGCCCATTTCGTGAGCTCTGTTTTCAGCAATGCCGCGAACTCTGTTGGGCCCGTTTTTATCTCACCACCGCTGGTCGCAGCAAATTTTTCCTGCACGTCGGGCATTTTGAGGATCTTGGTGATTTCTGCATTCAGGCGCGTGATGATGGCCTCGGGCGTGCCAGCTGGCGCGAGCACGCCAAACCAAGTCAGCGCATCAATACTTTTGTAGCCCAATTCCTGAAACGTCGGCACATCGGGAACCGACGAGGCGCGCGCGGTGGAGGTAACGGCCAACGCGCGAACAGTCTTACTCTTGATTTGCGGAATGCCGGTTTCCAATGAAGAGACAAATACGCTAACGCGCCCGCCGATGAGATCGGGGAATGCCGCCGCTGCACCTTTGTACGGTATGTGCAGCATATCGATCCCGGCTGTGCGCTTAAACATCTCAGTTGCGAGGTGGGCAACGGTGCCATTGCCCGAAGTGGCAAACGTGATTTCACCGGGCTTGGCCTTGGCGGCTCGTACTAGATCGGCGAGCGTTTTGTAGGGCGAGTCCGCCGCGACCATGAATGTGATCGGCACCGAGGTAACCAGCGTCACCGGGGCGAAATCCTTGATCGGGTCGTAGGAGACCTTTGCGTAAAGTGCTGGCGCGATCGCGAGGTTACTGGTCTGCCCCAGCACCAGCGTGAGGCCGTCCGCAGAGGCTTTGGCGGCAGCGGCGAGGCCGATGTTGCCGCCCGCACCCGCTACGTTTTCGATGATTGTCTTCCATCCGGGAACGTCATTCATCTTGTTGCCGATGTGCCGCGCGATGATGTCGGTGCCGCCACCGGCTGGGAAAGGCACGATCAGCTTGATCGGCTTAGCGGGATAATCCGACTGCGCCAGTGCGACAGAGGCGACGGTGTTGCCAAACAGGATCAGCGCGGCGAGGGCGATGCGTCGTGTGGTGTTCATGGGCTCACTTTCTGTAAGGTGAATGGCGGCTTCAGTCGATGGTTAAACGTTGAGGTGCTCTTGCAATCGCAATGCCCGCAGGGCACGGGCAGGTCTTCATTATTATCTTTATAAGCGCTCCACCCCAAATCCCGCCTAGCCCGCACAGCGCGCCGATGGTGCAGGCGGAGCGCTGTAAATCGCGCACGGCTGTGCGTGCGCTCACGG
>JAYVGG010000117.1:0-4407 GCA_043772475.1 Burkholderiales bacterium | reverse complement strand
AAGGTTGGCAATCTCGAATGGACGGCGTGCTCCGCCAGTACGTCACACGCAAATCACGCCAAGTTTGAAGTCTTCGACAGCCCTTTTTTAACCAATGCTCCCCTCGGAGTTCCCATGAAACGAGTCACCGGCATCGGCGGTATTTTCTTCAAAGCGAACGATGCACCCGCACTACAAGCTTGGTACAAAAAACATCTCGGCATTGATGTTCAAGACTGGGGCAGTGACAGCTATGGTCGGGGACTCTGCCCAAGCCTCAATACTGTGCAACCCGTAGCCCGGAAAAAATGCGGCGCTTTTGCCGCCTGTATTCCGGGAAGCACGTGCGAAAAACCGGCGGATTCTGGGTGGCCCACGAGCCACCCGGCAAGCCCAAACCCCGCGCCCCGCTTGGGCTTTAGGCTTTTTTGCCCAACGTAATCACGCCATTTTTCGCACTCACCAAGATCTCATCTTTGGCGGCAAACTGGCCATCTAACAACGCTTTTGAGAGCGGGTTTTCAAGCTGCTGCTGGATCGCGCGCTTAAGTGGTCTGCCGCCATACTCCGGGTCGAAGCCTGCCTTGGCGAGTTCCGCGAGCGCCTCATCATCGACGGTTAAGCCGATCTCCATTTTGGCCAAGCGCCCGATCAAACGTTGTAGCTGAATCTTGGCAATGGATGCGATGTTTTTCTGATCGAGCTCGTGGAATACGATCACGTCATCCACACGGTTGATGAATTCGGGGCGGAACGTGCTGCGAACTTCGGCCATGACGGCCATTTTCACTACCGCGTATTCGCTCCCCGCCATTTCTTGGATTTGGCGTGAGCCTAGGTTCGATGTCATCACGATCACGGTATTTTTGAAGCTGACCGTGCGGCCTTGGCCGTCGGTTAAGCGGCCATCGTCTAACACTTGCAAGAGCACGTTGAATACATCGGGGTGCGCTTTTTCGATTTCGTCGAGCAAGATGACCGAGTAGGGTTTACGCCGCACGGCCTCCGTGAGATAGCCGCCCTCTTCGTAGCCCACGTAGCCCGGTGGCGCGCCGATTAAGCGTGCGACCGAATGTTTCTCCATGAATTCGCTCATGTCGATGCGGATCAAGTGATCTTCGGCATCGAATAAAAACTCGGCGAGCGCTTTGCAAAGCTCGGTTTTCCCCACGCCAGTTGGCCCCAAAAACATAAACGAGCCGTAGGGTTTATCCGGGTCCGATAGCCCCGCGCGCGAGCGGCGAATTGCGTCGGAAACCAAGCGGACGGCTTCGTCTTGGCCGACCACACGGCGGTGTAACTGCGTTTCCATGTGAATCAATTTATCGCGCTCGCCCTGCACCATTTTGGCGACGGGGATGCCCGTTGAGCGAGAGACAACTTCCGCGATTTCTTCGACCCCGACATGCGTGCGAAGAAGGCGCGTCTTGGTACTCGCTCCCTCGCCCTTCTCGGCTTGTTTGAGCTGTGCATCGAGCTTCGGGAGTGCTCCGTATTGCAGCTCAGCCAATTTATCGAATTGCCCTGCGCGTTGCAGCTCGGCCATCTGGGTGCGAATACGTTCAATCTCTTCCATAATGTGCTGGGCACCTTGCACTTGCGCTTTTTCGGCTTTCCAAATTTCATCGAGGTCGGAGAGCTCTTTTTCGAGGCGGCGCGATTCGTCTTCAATCAGCGAGCGCCGTTTTTGCGAGGCATCATCTTTCTCTTTTTTGACAGCCGCGTGCTCGATTTTGAGTTGAATCAAGCGCCGCTCAAGCTTATCCATCACCTCCGGTTTTGAGTCAATTTCCATTCTGACGCGAGCAGCAGCCTCGTCGATGAGATCAATCGCTTTGTCGGGCAAAAAGCGATCGGTGATGTAGCGGTGCGAGAGCTCGGCTGCCGCCACAATAGCCGGGTCAGTAATCTCAACCCCGTGGTGCAGCTCATAGCGCTCCTGCAGCCCGCGCAAGATGGCAATGGTGGACTCCACGCTCGGCTCATCGACCAAGACTTTTTGAAAGCGTCGCTCGAGTGCGGCGTCTTTTTCGACGTATTTGCGGTATTCGTCGAGCGTGGTCGCCCCCACGCAATGCAGCTCGCCGCGCGCGAGCGCGGGCTTTAGCATATTGCCGGCATCCATCGCGCCCTCGGCCTTGCCCGCACCCACCATGGTGTGGAGCTCGTCGATGAATACAATCGTCTGGCCTTCATCAAGCGCCAATTCTTTAAGCACCGATTTAAGCCGCTCTTCAAATTCGCCGCGATACTTAGCCCCCGCCAAAAGCGCTGCCATATCGAGCGACAGCACCCGTTTACCCTTGAGGCTTTCCGGCACTTCGCCATTCACAATGCGCTGTGCCAGGCCTTCCACAATCGCGGTCTTGCCCACACCGGGCTCGCCGATTAAGACCGGGTTATTTTTCGTGCGCCGTTGCAGCACCTGAATCGCGCGGCGAATCTCATCATCACGCCCAATCACTGGGTCGAGCTTGCCCTGGCGCGCACGCTCAGTTAAGTCAATCGTGTATTTTTTGAGCGATTCGCGCTGGCCTTCGGCCTCTTGCGATTGCACGCCGTCGCTACCACGCACGGCTAGTATTGCCGCTTCAAGCGACTTCCAATTGCCACCGCACTCTTTGAAAAGTCGGCCCGCTTCGTTTTTATCGTTGGCGAGCGCCAGCAAAAACCATTCGGAGGCGATAAATTGATCGCCCCGCTTGGTCGCTTCTTTATCGGTGAGGTTTAATAAATTATTGAGATCGCGTGAAATCGAGATCTCACCCCCGGTGCCCTGTACCTTGGAAAGGCGCGCCAATGCTTGATCTAGCGCCGTTTTCAAGCGCGGCACGGCAACGCCTGCACGCGACAGCAACGAGCCGGTGCCGCCGTCTTCTTGGTTGATTAAGGCCTGCAACAAATGCACGGGCTCGATGAATCCGTTTTCGTTTGCGAGCGCCGCACTCTGCGCTTCTTGCAGGGCTTGCTGGAATTTGGTCGTGAATTTGTCGATTCTCATTGGTGGTATCCTCAGTTATCGCTTTTTATGAGGTGGGGTTGTTTTTCACGTTTTCAAGCGTGTGCCCCAGAATCCCATGACCGAAAAAACCCATCAGCATCACGATTTTGAAGCGATGGTCACGGCAGATGTGGCGCGTGCGCTGGATGAAGATATTCGCGACGGCGATTTAACCGCTTCGCTCATCCCAGCATCAAAAACCGCCCACGCTCGCGTCATCACCCGTGTGGCGGGCGTGCTCGCGGGCCGCGAGTGGTTTGAGCGCTGCTTCACCACGCTCGACCCAGACAGCGAGATATTTTGGCATGCCAGCGATGGCGATGCGATTAGCGCTGGGCAGCAGCTTTGTGAAATTGAAGGCAATGCGCGCGCGCTTTTGTCGGGGGAGCGTACCGGGCTGAATTTTTTGCAGTTACTTTCAGCCGTTGCCACCAAAACGCAGCAGTACGTAGTGGCCGTGAAAGGCACCCAAGCGAAAATTCTCGACACCCGCAAAACCCTACCCGGCCTGCGCCTCGCCTTGAAATACGCCGTGCGCGCAGGTGGCGGGCATAATCATCGTATTGGTTTATTTGATGGCATTTTGATTAAAGAAAATCACATCATGGCCGCAGGGGGAATGCATCCAGCGCTCGTAGCCGCCCGTACTTTGGTGGCGCACCATGCGCCGCGTGAGACGATGATCGAGATAGAAGTTGAAAATCTGGCCCAACTTCACGAAGCGCTAGCGTGCCATGCCACCCTCATTTTGCTCGATAATTTTTCTATCGCCGATATGCACGAAGCCGTGCGCCTCACGGCGGGCCGCGCGGAACTCGAAGCCTCCGGCGGGGTCACTCTTGCGAGCGTGCGTGACATTGCCAAGACGGGCGTTGATCGCATCTCGGTGGGCGCGCTGACCAAAGACATTGCAGCGCTCGATTTGTCGCTGCGATTTAAGATTCACTAATTTTTTTAGACGGATTCTCGATGAATACCATGCCACTTTCCCCTCGCCTCACCGCACTCTTGATGATCGCGATCACCACCGTATTGTCAGGCTGCGCCGCCACCGGCACATCAAAGGCGGACCCCTTCGAGCCAGTCAATCGCGTCACCTTTGCGGTGAACGATAAGCTCGATGCTGCCATCGTCACCCCCATCGCCAAGGGCTATCGCGCCGTAACACCGGCACCCGTGCGCGCGGGCGTGAATAATGTCTTCACCAATGTGGGCGATGTTGCTACAGCGGTAAATAACCTGCTGCAAGGCAACGGCGGCAAAGCGGTGTCTGATGTGGGGCGGTTTTTGGTCAATTCCACGCTCGGCATCTTAGGTTTATTTGATGTCGCCACACCCATGGGCATGGAGAAAAACAACGAAGACTTTGGCCAGACGCTGGGCAAATGGGGTGTCGAAAGTGGCCCCTATTTAGTGCTGCCGCTCGC
>JAYVGG010000116.1:0-3046 GCA_043772475.1 Burkholderiales bacterium | reverse complement strand
GCCCCGCTCGTGCCGCAGCCAGGGAGGCGGGAGCACTCAAGGCGGATGAGTCTGAAACCAACTCCACCCGCTATTTGCCGTTTTGGGCTTAAGAGTGCTTTAACGCAAACCTGATACGGCGAGTGAAATAAAAAAAACGTATTCATATCAATGAATTGAGTGCTTTAACGCATAAATGAGCCAAGCATGAACGAAGCCGAAACCCGCGCCGAATATATCGACCCCGCACTTGCTGCGGCAGGCTGGGGTGTGGCCGAGGGCAGCCGCATCCGACGTGAGTACGGGATCACGCTGGGCCGTTTGGAAGGCGCGGGGCGGCGCGGCAAGCCGCTGACGGCGGACTACGTGCTCGAATACCGCAACACCAAACTGGCGGTGATTGAGGCTAAGCCGTGGCACGCGGACTTGACCGAAGGTGTTGGCCAGGCCAAACAGTACGCGGCTATGCTCGCCGTGCGGTTTACCTACTCGGCCAACGGGCAGGGCGTTTATGCGATCGATATGGAGACCGGCACCGAAGGCGAGGTCGTCGCGTTTCCATCGCCTGCGGAGCTTTGGGCGCGAACCTTCGCCACCGCGAATGCATGGCGTGATCGCTTCGCCGCAGTACCGTTTGAAGATCGTGGGGGGTATTTTCAGGGGCGGTATTACCAAGACATCGCGGTCGAGCGCGTACTCGACGCGATCGCGCAAAACCAGCAGCGGATTTTGCTGACACTCGCCACCGGCACCGGCAAGACTTTTATCGCATTTCAACTCGCGTGGAAACTTTTCAAGAGCCGCTGGAACCTAATTGATTGGAAGCGCGAAGGCGAACCAACACGACAGCCGCGAATACTGTTCCTAGCAGACCGCAACATCCTCGCCGACCAAGCCTACAACGCGTTTTCGGCGTTTCCTGAAGATGCGCTGGTGCGAATCGCGCCTGCTGACATCCGCAAGAAAGGCAAGGTGCCGAAGAACGGCAGTATCTTCTTCACGATCTTCCAGACGTTCATGTCCGGGCCGCCGGTCGATGGCAATCCATCGCCGTACTTCGGCGAATACCCGCCGGACTTTTTTGATTTCATCGTCATCGACGAATGCCACCGTGGCGGCGCAAACGATGAAAGCAACTGGCGCGGCATCCTCGATTACTTCAAACCCGCAGTTCAGCTAGGGCTCACCGCGACACCGAAGCGCCGGGATAACGTCGATACCTATGCTTATTTTGGTGAGCCGGTTTTTGTTTACTCGCTGAAGGAGGGCATTAACGATGGCTTCCTCACGCCCTTCCGCGTGAAGCAGATTTCAACATCGCTCGATGATTACGTTTTTACGCCGGATGATGTTGTGATTGAAGGTGAGATAGAAGTAGGTAAGCGTTACGAAGAAGCGGACTTCAATCGGATCATCGAAATCAAGGAGCGGGAGAAAGCGCGCGTCAAAATTTTTATGTCGCAGATTGACCAGCGGGAAAAGACGCTGGTGTTCTGCGCGAATCAGGCGCATGCGTTGTTGGTGCGGGATTTGATCAATCAGACAAAAACCAGCGCCGACCCAAATTACTGCCACCGCGTAACGGCGAACGATGGGCAACTTGGTGAACAATACCTGCGGGATTTTCAGGATAACGAAAAATCAATTCCAACAGTTCTCACAACATCGCAAAAACTCTCAACCGGTGTGGACGCGCGCAATATCCGCAACATCGTGCTGATGCGACCGATCAGGTCGATGATTGAATTCAAGCAGATTATCGGCAGGGGCACGCGGCTCTTTGACGGCAAGGATTACTTCACGATCTACGACTTTGTGAAAGCGCACCATCACTTTAGCGACCCGGAATGGGATGGCGAACCGGTGGAGCCTGCGACGTGCGCGAAATGTGCGAGCCACCCCTGTGTGTGTTTGAGCGAGCCGCTGCCGCCTTGCAACCTGTGTGGGAGCTCGCCCTGTGAATGTGCGAAGCCGCCTTGCGCGGTCTGTGGGCTGCGGCCTTGCGTGTGTCCGCGCCAGCAGAAAGTAAGCGTAAAACTCGCCGACGGCAAGGCACGCCGCATCCAGCACATGACGGTAACGAGCTTTTGGCATCCCGATGGAGCGCCGATGTCCGCGCAGCAATTTCTGGAAGCACTGTTCGGCAAGTTGCCGGATTTTTTCCACGACGAGAATGAGCTGCGCGAAATCTGGAGCGCGCCCGATACGCGTAAGAAGCTGCTCGACGGTCTCGCCGAAAAAGGTTTTGGCAGAGTACAACTCGCGGAAATGCAGAAGATCATTGAGGCCGAGAAGAGCGATCTCTTTGACGTGCTCGCCAATGTGGCGTACGCGCTGGAGCCGCTGACCCGGGCAGAGCGCGCGGCGAAGGCAATGGCCGTTGTCAGCACGCAATTTAATGCGCGCCAACGTGTTTTCTTGGACTTCGTGCTGTCCCAGTATGTGACGGTTGGTGTCGAGGAATTGGATCAGGCAAAGCTCACGCCGTTATTGCGCCTGAAATACCACGACTCGATTGCGGACGCGGTGGCCGACCTAGGTATGCCGGAGGAAATTGGCAAAGTATTTGTTGGATTTCAAAAATACCTTTATGAGGAGTCGCGGCCGTGATGCAGTCATTGCTGCGCGCAGCGTCACGGCGAACTTTAACCCGCAAACTGGCTGGAAACGCACACCAGTTCTAGGGTTTCAGGTGTTCCGCAAATAAATCAGGCCGGAAATTCCGGCCTGATTTTTTGCGTCTTTGATACGTCGGCGTTATGCTTTCGCACCCGCGAGATGCCCTTTATAGGTCTCCCGCAGCTTTGTTTTCAGCAATTTTCCGGTTGCCGTGTGCGGGAGTTGATCGACAAAAACCACATCGTCGGGCAGCATCCACTTCGCGATCTTGCCGTTGTAAAACGCGATTAACTCATCCCGCGTTACGGTGGCCGCTGGCTTTTTCACCACCACCAGCAAGGGCCGCTCGTCCCATTTTGGGTGCGCCACACCGATCACGGCCGCTTCTTGCACGCCCGGATGCGCCATCGCGATATTTTCTAATTCAATCGAGCTTATCCACTCGCCG
>JAYVGG010000115.1:0-6626 GCA_043772475.1 Burkholderiales bacterium | reverse complement strand
GGGATTGAAGTCGTCTGTGTGGTCGATGGTAGCCCCGATGAGAGCCATGCACTGCTGGCGGCAGCACTTCCAGAGCAACCCTACAACTCGCAGCTACTTTTGCTCTCGCGCAATTTTGGTGCTTTTGCGGCTATCCGCGCGGGTCTTGCGGCAGCGCGCGGGCAATTTTTTGCCGTGATGGCGGCGGACTTGCAGGAGCCCGTTTCTCTGACTGAGTCCTCGTTCGCCGCACTACGCAATGAGCCCGTCGATATCGTCGTTGCCACGCGCGAATCGCGGCAGGATAGCATCGGCGCACGGTTGGCTTCTGGGATTTTTTGGGGTGCATACCGCCGTTTTGTCCAGCCAGCGCTACCCAAGGGCGGGATTGATATGTTTTCTTGCAATGCGGCGTTTCGCGATCACTTATTGCGCTTTAGCGAATCTAATAGTTCGCTGGTTGGTCAACTTATCTGGCTAGGGTTTCGGCAAAAGCAAATTCCCTATCACCGCGCGGCGCGGCTGATCGGCGAAAGTGGCTGGACTTTTCGACGCAAGCTCACCTACTTGTTTGATAGCGCATTTTCGTTCTCTGATTTGCCCGTGCGGATTTTTTTGGTGCTTGGTTTTCTGGGCCTCTTTGTCGCAGTGAGTCTCGGCCTCTTCGTGATCGTGACCAAACTCACCGGCGGCATCGCCTTACCCGGCTACACGGCTACCTTACTCACCATTTTGTTTTTTTCCAGCCTCAACCTATTTGGCCTCGGCGTGATCGGCTCCTATGTGTGGCGTGCGTATGAGAACACCAAGGCACGTCCGCTCGCGGTGGTCATGCACACGCAGGATTTTCCCTCGACAAAATCATGAACCCATTTATCCACCCCAACGCAATTTGTGAATCCCCGCACATCGGCCAGGGCACGCGCATCTGGGCGTTTGCGCATGTGCTGCCGGGTGCTCGCATCGGTGCGGATTGCAATATCAACGACGGTGTGTTTATCGAAAATGATGTGGTGGTGGGAAATCGCGTGACCGTGAAATGCGGCGTGCAATTGTGGGATGGGGTTCGTCTGGAAGACGACGTATTCGTCGGCCCCAATGCGACTTTTACCAACGACCCTTTTCCGCGCAGCCGCAAGCCACCGCCAACATTTGCCATCACGGTTGTCGCGCGTGGCGCCTCGATTGGTGCCAATGCGACCATCCTGCCCGGCATCAAAATCGGCCAAGGTGCGATGGTGGGTGCCGGTGCCGTTGTGACTCACGATGTGCCGGAGAACGCCGTGGTTGCTGGTAATCCGGCACGTATCATCGGCTACGCAGACACCATTGGCGGGCCCGCCGCCTCGCAGGTCGCCACATCAATCGACAAGACCGCACGTGCTTCAGTCGTTAACGGCGTCACGCTGATGCACTTGCCGCATGTGCAGGATATGCGTGGGCATTTGGCCGTAGCCGAATTCAATAGCGATCTGCCATTTTTGCCGCGCCGGGTATTCACGGTCTATGCGGTGCCCAGTAGCGAGATTCGCGGCGCGCATGCGCATATCGCGTGCCACCAACTACTCGTGTGTGTACATGGAAGCGTACACGTGGTGGTAGATGACGGCAAACACCGCGAAGAGTTTGTGCTCGATGCCGCCCACATGGGGCTCCACGTGCCGCCGATGGTGTGGGCCACCGAGTATCAGTATTCAGCTGATGCGGTGTTGATGGTGCTCGCCTCACACCCTTACGACGCGGCCGATTACATTCGCGAGTACGGCCACTTTCTTGCCCGCGTCCGTGGTGCCAACTAACGCACCTCCCCACGCGTGGCAGCGTGACGGTCTGCGCTTCATTGCGTTTGGCTTACTCAATACCGCGCTCACCTACGGCATCTACTGCCTACTGGTCTTTGTGCTCGCCCCACAGCTTGCGTATTTCATCGTCTATGTACTCGGCGTGGTGATCGCGTACCTCGGCAATGCAAAATGGGTTTTCAAGGGGAACGTTAGCGCCAAGAGTGCGATGGCCTACCCGTTCATGCAGGTGGGGCAGTACCTCGTTACTGCGGGCGTGTTGCAAATCATGCTGCAAATGTTTGCGTTGGAAAAACGCATCGCCCTCGCCGTAGCCATCGTCATCGTCGCGCCGCTTGCGTTCTTGATGAATCGCTACCTGTTTCGCGTGCGCGAGGCGCCGTGAATTTTTTCAGCAAAGCGTGGCTTCACTCGCCACGCGCGGCTGTCTTTGTGATTGCGTGCCTGATCACCATTTTCTACGCGCCACTCTTTGGTGGCTACTGGCTGGGCGACGATTTTGTCAACCTCTTGATCAGCCACGATCTCGCACAGGATGGCAAACTTTTGTCCGGCGCGCTCGACTATTTCACCAAGGGCACCTCCAGCGCAGGCTCGATGTATCGGCCTCTGCAAATGGCCACACTCCTTGGTAACTACGCCATCGCTGGCGCCTATTACCCCGGCTGGTTCGGGGTGAATTTTGTGCTCCACCTTGCGAATGCGATTCTGATTTTCTATGTTGTGCGCGCATTCGCTGCGAGATTCAGCACACACAATCAAGCAATCCCAGTGCTGGCACCCCTGCTGGCAGCCCTCGCTTTCGCGCTCGCGCCCACACTCGCCGAAGGCGTTTTTTGGGTGTCAGCGCGCGCAGATGCGTGCGTCACGCTGCTCTCACTACTGAGTCTTCTGGCGTGGGTGCATTCAGCCAAACCCCAGCAGGGGCGCGCTGTTTGGTGGTTTCCGGCGTTACTAGTACCCGCGCTGCTTATCAAGGAATCCGCTGCAGTGCTGCCCTTGCAAATGGCCTTGGTGATGGCGGCACTAGGGCCCGCCATGCGCCGCCAGCACTTTTTCGCGCTGGCGTTGAGCGCATTGCTTGTGTGCGTTTTTTTTGTCCTGCGCTGGTCGTTGTTTGGCCATGCATTTGGTGTTTACGTCGCACCGGGTAGCGCCGCACAAGGCGTGACGTTTACATTGCTTTGGGGCGCACTGCAATCAGTAGCGCCGTGGTGGCAAGCGCTCACCGAAGCAACACCGACAGCTGCCCTCGTATATCTCGTCCTCTTGTGCGGGCTGGCACTGTGGGCGTGCGTGCGGGTGCGTGGTGCGTACGCCCGAATCAGCATCGCGCTTCTTGGCGCGGCGGGCGGGCTCGCGCTCGCCACGCTGGTGAATCTTGGCGGGCTGGCCGCGACAGGCGAAGGTGGCCGACTTACCTATAGCCCGATTTGCTGGTTAGCGGTTGCGGCAGGCGTTGCGCTCGCGGGTGCGATCAGCGGCAAACGGGTTCCGTGGTTGCCGCACGCGTTACTGGCCTCGCTGATTGTCTGTGGTGGCATCGTCTTGCATTCAATCATTAGGCAAGCGGGCGAAGCCCAATCAACGACACGCGCAATCGCGCAGAGCATCTCCACGTGGTCTGCAAACAACACTGGACATGCGATGCTCATCATTCCTGAAATGATGAATTTCGTCGTGGCCACCCGCAACGCGCAGGGCGGGCTCGCGATGCCCCCTGTGCAGCCGCTCGGGCTCGCGCATCGCGTCATGCCAACCCTCGTAAGCGAGCTTCCGACCCGTTACGACCAATACCGCAACGGCATGGCGACGCAGCTAGCTGCGAATCCACCGGTGCGCTTTGACGAAAAAAGCATAGCCACCATGCTAAGCCCAGCAGACGCGAGCTGGCCAACAGAATTTTTGTGTTGGCCGGCCTCGGCTAGATCGCTTCAAAAGCTTTCGCCGCCCCAGGCGAGCGGGCGAGAAGCGTGGGTCAATGATCTTCGGCGTTCCTTGCTGGAGACAGAAGAGCTCTGCATACCCGCATCATACGGTAAGTGAAAACCCCGCTGATGCTGCCCACTGTTCATCGAGGGTTTAAGCCGCTCGTTCGTTCAGCCGAGCGAATTGACCCTCGTTGCTTGAAACTGCGGCTAAGTTTTCGTTTGCCGCCATAGCCGATCCAGCATTGCATCTGCATTCGTATTGAGTCGGCGTTGACAATGATTTTCGCTTTCGTTAATTACTCAACGAGAAGATTACAAGATCAGCGCAAGCAAGCGTAGCTAAGCGGGAGCCCGCTAGGGCTTAAACCGCTTGATCGTGCGCGTTTGCTCGACGCCATTGAAGTTATAGACGAACTTTCCTTCGTCTGCCGTTCCAAAGTTGGTGAAGTCGAGACTTGCCGTCCCTATCTGAAATAACGACGTAGACGTTGGTGGCGGGACGGTGGTACCGGGCTGCCGACTTGTGAGCCAAAGCGGGGCTGTGTACGTCTTTGCAAAGGTTTCCCATGGGTTCGGCTTTCCCGCAATATTGGGCTGGTAGATTACCCAAGCTGGCTTACCGCTCATATCGTAGGTGAACCACGCAGCTAGTAGCTGATCATTTGCCCCATGCCAGATGAAGAGTCCCCAGCCCGAGTCGTTTGGGTCCCACCAGTGGCCGGAGTAGTCGAGGCGAACGAACGGAACGACCTGTGTGGCACGGGCATCGGTGACGGTAAATGGATAATTGGCGAGTGTCGTTCTCTGCGGTAGCGACCCCACCGCCCGCTCAACCAAATCGAGCGTGTAATTGCCGGCAGGTAATCGACCCAGATCGATCTCCTCTCTGGGAGAACCGCTTAGGCAGGGACTAATGGGGATATTGTTCCCCATATTGATCGAGAGGGTTACGGTGATCTTGTTTTGCGCCATGGAGACACGGTACGGATTGCCTCCAGCATCAACGTTAGATCCGATAAATCCGTTGGTCCCGCAGCCACGTAGCATGCTTAGCTTGAGGTTGTCTGCGGATGTCGGCGTGGCTGGTACTAGCTCCCCGCGCACACCATTTAGAGTTTGCGCGGGTATCACGCTTGCATTGAGCATTGCAAAAATCGCAATCGTTAGCATGTACATTACATTTTTCATCTCTGTTCCTTTCGATAAATTCGGGTCTGTCTATTCGCATCCAGCAGCGCAACTCCCTTCGAGCTGCGCTGCTGATGTGTCAGGGAGATCACCCCTTGGCGCGCCCTTGCATCATGGTTGTCTTGCTGTCGCCGTCAGAATTTTTGCAGGTCAAGTGCCACCGGTAGCCGTCAAAGGATCCGAGTGGGGGCGGCGCAGTCTTAGGATTGCCAAAGTAAAACGTCCCGAACTCGTACGCCGGTGGCAAACGCCAGCCACTCTTGACGCTGTCCCATAATGTTGCCTCCGTTACCTCCGGCCCGCCGTAAGCATTACGCGTAATCGTAATGCCATTGCTCGTGACGGCGCACTCGTCCGCGCCGTCGCTTTCGTACCGTTGCTCAAACGGTTCGTTCGCGGCGATTGACCAAAACACCGTATCAAAGCCTGATTGGCCAGTTTGCATCGCCTGCCACGCGCCTCCAGAGATCGTCCGCGCAAACCATTGGACGCGCTTGACATTACGCTTTACATAGCCGACCACTTCAACTGAATTTTGTTGACCGAATGACGAGCGGCAGGTGAAACGCACGGAGTTGAAACCCGGCGAAAGGTAGGCGCTAAGGTTCTGTGACGATGATGCCCAAACGTAATTGCTGAATGTCCCTGTGCTGTTGCTCCACATAACTTGGCAACTGGCCGCTCCTTCCGCCTCGAAGCGGAGATGTATCAGGTCATCCTCAAATACGCCGTTGGGGTACATAAAATTGATCTGTCGTACGGACGATTGAAATCTACCTCCCCAACCGTACCTGTCGCTGATTTCAAGCGTCGGCGCAGTGTGCTGACTCACGCCGTGCCAATGCGGCATGGGCAGGTTTGACCCGATGAGCGGTACAGCGCGCGCGCGCACTGCCGCAGCGAGGTCGTGGGAAGTCCAGATCGCAGGGTCTGATTCGAGCACCCGCGCGGCGAACCCGGCAACATGCGGGGCGGCCATCGAAGTGCCGGAAAGCGTTCGGTAACCATTGCCACCCCAGGTGGACTTGATGCGCTGGCTCGGTGCCCAGAGGCTCACGCAGTCATTGCGCGTCAATCCCGGTTCGGGTATGTTGTGGTTCGATCCCGGCTCGGCGACTATGTCGGGAACATCTACGTTGTATGCATTTCGCGCACCGGCGAGGGGTCTGACACGTTGTCCGTTCTCATCAAGTCCCCCGACAACAAGGACGCCAGCACTGTAACCATCGTATGCCTGTGTGCAAGCATTGGTGTCGGAATTTCCTGCTGATTGAACGATAAGAACGCCGCGATATGAAAGCCAATGCGTCGAGGGGAAAGGTGTGGCCACAAAACTCATCCACTGGCCAATGATTGAGTCGCGTGAAAAGATTCCTCCCCCCAAATTAAAGGATAGATTTAGCACGGCCACTTTCTGAGTCCAATAGGTGTCCCAAAAAACCATCTCTAAGGCTTTGATCAGACCGGATTGTGAAGCGCTACGGTCGCCAGGCCCAGAGCATGCACCAGACGGATCATTCACATCTGCAAGCGCAATCGAAACAAGTCGCACCCCCGGCAACACCCCCACCGTGCCAAACCCGTTGTCGCCAGCGCCGATAATCCCCGCGACATGCGAGGCGTGCGAGTAACAACCGACTGGGTGGATTCCTGGCAGTGCGGCGATCGCCGATAATCCCTGCAAATCGCTATGCGATTGGACTCCCGTATCGAGCACATAGACGGT
>JAYVGG010000114.1:0-3078 GCA_043772475.1 Burkholderiales bacterium | reverse complement strand
GCGGTCACCGCACGCACGTAGTCGCGCTTTTCGTAGCCTAGAAATACGTCTTTGAATTGGTTCATCCCCGCGTTGGCAAATAGCAGCGTCGGGTCATCGGCGGGCACGAGCGAGCTGCTGGTGACGTGGGTGTGGCCCTTTGACTCAAAGAATTGAATAAAAGCTTGGCGAATGGCGGAGACGGAATCAAATGACATGGCGGGTTCTTAGGGTTTCAGAGAACCTGCATTTTACCGTGCCGAGTGGGTGTGTCGCTAGACTAGTGCTTTGTAATTGGTGAAACTTAATACGTCTACGTGAAATTGTGCGAGTGGGGAAGCAGCAATTCGCGCGAACGAAAAAAGATGCACGCCTTCCTCCGCGTGCGGGGGAAGGATGGGAAGGGGGTGTGGCAATTCGGGATGGTGCATCAAGGCTGCGGGATGGAGGCTTCGGTGAATTCTCACACTACCCCATCCCAACCTTCCCCTTGCAGGGGAAGGAGCCAAAAACCGCAGCTTTTGCCAACGCTCCACATAAATTCCAAACAGAGTGAAGCACTGCACTAGAGTGGCGCGGGAAAACCTAGAAGACGCGATGCGTGTTGGTATTTTTCGATCAATGCGGTCTCAGACGAGCCACCCATGTTGAGACACGCGTAGCGATAGCTTTGTAGCCATTTCATTTCGCGCTTAAGCCCCGTGCCGCGTTTTTCAAACGTGATGAGCTGGGCATCGGCATCGAACGCGGCAAGTGCTGCGCGCTCGGCGCTACCGGGGAAACGCGCCGGGTTTAGGCCATCAAAGCGCCGGTAGACAAAGCTGGAGGCATAGGCGTGGCGGCCTTTCCCAGCCACTGGCAAGGGCTCGGCCGTAGCAAGGCGAATCGCTAAATCATGCAGATTGATGCCATCCACCATCTCGTACAAATCTGAAAATTGCGTTGCCATGCGCGGGTTTACTTCGATCACTTTGCAATCGCCCGAATGCGAACACACGCGCAGCTCAACATTAAACAGTCCGTGATCGAGTTTTAAGGCGCGCACCACAGATTCGGTGATCGCACGAATATTGGCGCGCCATTCGGGCGGCAAGCGGCTCGGGTATTCCCAGCGCATGAAGGCGTCCGTCCCCGGATACATCACGGCATCAATAATGCCCAGCACGTGTACTTGATTGTCGCGCACATAGCCGTCAACATTGACTTGAAAGCCATCCACCAACTGCTCACCGATCATATGGTGGCCGTTGATCTCGGAAGCTTCCATGCGCGAGACCACATCGTTAAACGGCCGCACCAGACGAAAGATGATGAATTTTTCCCATGGCTGAAATGTTAGATGCGTGCGTAAATCGGCAAAATCTTCCACGCGACGTGCCAATACGGAATAAGCGGCCTTGATCGGCTTGGCAAAAAATGGAAACGGTAACGCGATCTCTTCCGCGCGCTTCACCGTGTAGGGAAAGGTGGCAAACGGCACATTAGCGTGCGGCACCTCACGTGCCAGGATTTGGCGGGCCAGCGCCTTGTGCTGCGCGTTCATCACGCCCGTCGCCGACATGCCGGGCAGCCCTAAGCGCTCAGCCAACAGCGCACCGGTGAGCGCACCAAATTGCTCGTGTGTCGTGAGAATGCCATCAAGCTTGATGCGGCGATATTTCTCACTAAGTTTATCGACGAACTTAAAAATATCGAACAGCAGTAAATTAGTATTGCTCGGGAAACTAAAAAGATCGAAGCCCTCGTGGTGATAGGTAATCGCCCCGTCGCCGTTCACCTTGGCGAGCTGCTGGCGATCCCATTCTTGGCCGAAGAGTACGAGGATATTTTTCAAAATGTTGTGTTGGTTTGGTGGGTGTTGACGTTGGTACGGCGACCAAGCAAAAGTGGATTCAGCGTGATTTTAGGGCGGTGTCGCACTTGTCTCGCGAACGGTGGATGCAGGTTGAAACTGGTGGAGATTTCTTGTCGGGGATACCGCTATGCTCGCTCGTCATGACCATTAAAAACCCCAAACCCCGCACCCCTATTAGGCTTCCAGCCCGTCACGTCTCCAACACCAATCTATTTTTCACCCGCCGAATCTTAACGCCATGCCCGCCCGCGAGATGCGGCTTGCCTTTCGGCGAGGGCCTAAAAATTTGTGTTGCCCACTCTTCGATCTGCTGTTGCGAGGGGGCAGATAGGTCACCCAAGTCTTGCCAACGCAGCCAGTAATACAACGCGTTGGTCTGGCGCTCGCGCGGCAGCGTATCGAGCGCGTCCGCATAGGCTTCCACACCGTCCCACTTGAGATCAAGCTTAGCGAGTGCCTCGTTAAGCCTCGCACTCTCCTGTGCGTGGCGGGCAGCACGGGTGAGCGACTCAGCATAGTGCGGGAAGCGCGCGGCGATATTGGGTAGCACATCGTGGCGAATGAAATTGCGCGTATAGGCGGTATCTTGGTTAGATTCATCTTCGATCCACGTGAGGTGGTGTTCGCGGGCGTAGATTTCGACTGCCGCGCGCGAGATGGTGAGGAGCGGCCGCAGCAAAACTTGGCCCGTCGCGAGTAAGAGGGACTCGCCCATGCCCGCCAGTCCAGCAAGCCCCGTGCCGCGCAGGAGCTGGTGGAGAACAGTTTCGGCTTGGTCATCTTGGTGCTGTGCGGTGAGTACGAAGCGCGCTGGTGTTTGGCCAAGCGCCCTATAGCGCGCCTCGCGTGCGGCTGCTTCTAGCCCAGTGCCCGCGTGGCGATCAATCTCTACGCGTGTCACGCTGAGCGCCACATCACGGGCGGCGCACTGGGCGTGACAAAATTGGGCCCACGCATCGGCATTTTTGCTCATGCCGTGATTAACGTGCATTGCGCGAAACACAAGCAGTGGCGCGGTGTTTAGGCTATTTTCGAGATTTAATCGGGCGGCAATATCGAGTAATACCATCGAATCGACACCACCCGAAAGTGCGACCAAAAACGGCGCGCCGGGTGTGACATGGCGGGTCAGAAAATCGCTAACGTGCTGACAAAGATCGCGTGGTGGCATCACTAGGCGCACCCGTGGGGTGCTACTCCGCCAACTCTTTGAATTTACCGAGCGATAAGAATTTCTTTTGCCG
>JAYVGG010000113.1:0-6620 GCA_043772475.1 Burkholderiales bacterium | reverse complement strand
CCCGTCACGGTGGGCACAGACGGACGTGGCGCATCCGGGCGCGACTCCACCACGGGTGCCGGGCTTTTCGATACGCAGCCCGCAAGGAGCGCGCCAATAAAAATAAATAAAGAAGTACGTGTGAAATTTTTCATGTGGCCCCCGATAAGGTTCCTGATAGTAGCGGCACAAACCTAACATCGTGTACCGTTTTTTGCGTAAAGCCGTCCGCGGTGCGGTCGATCACATAAAGCTTCTGGCTATCTTGTCCAACGGGCAAGATCATGCGCCCGCCGACAGCGAGCTGCGCTTTTAAGTCTTCCGGCACGTGGGTGGCAGCAGCCGTCATGATGATGCCCTCGTAAGGCCCGCCACCAGCGTGGCCAAAGTGGCCATCCGCGTATTTGTAAATGATGTTGGTGTAACGCAAATTACGCAGCGTGCGACGCGCGAGATCCATGAGCGGCGCGATACGCTCCACAGTAAATACTTCGGGCACTAATTTAGCGAGCACCGCTGTCTGGTAGCCACAGCCGGTGCCGATCTCCAGCACTTTTTTTGGTGTGCCGTGCTCGAGCAAAAGCTCGGTCATGATCGCGACAATTTCGGGCGTGGAGATAGTTTGCCCAAAGCCAATCGGTAGCGCTTTATCGACTTCATACGCGCGGCCTTCGAGCGCCTCCTCCACAAATAGGTGGCGCGGCACCTCAGACATCACCGCCAATACGCGTTCGTTTTTAATGCCCTTCGCGCGCAGCGCGTCAATCATGCGGATGCGGGTGCGATCCGAGGTTAAACCGGAGCCTTGAAATTTAGTCACGCTGCCTGTATCGGCGCGGCTCACGCCGGGGTCATCCATGCCGAAATGGCATTCATTTGCTGGTAGTTGGTGAGATCAACTTGCAGCGGCGTGATCGAGACACGGCCATTTTCAGTGGCGTGGAAATCGGTGCCGGGCCCGGCATCGGCAGCAGCACCAGCGGGGCCAATCCAGTAGATATCGTCACCGCGCGGATTTTTAGCCTTGATCGCGGGCTCGGCTTTGTGGCGCTTACCAAGGCGCGTCACTTCAAAGCCCGTGATCGCTTCACGCGGCACATCAGGCACGTTGACGTTGAGTAAGGTGGGGCCTTTGATGGGGTTGCGTTGATGACGTTTAACGAGCTCGGCTGCCACCCATGCGGCTGTGGAAAAATGGCGCGCATCCTTCATCACGAGCGACATCGCGATAGACGGAATACCTAACAAAAAGCCCTCGGTAGCAGCAGCCACCGTGCCCGAGTAAATGGTGTCATCCCCCATATTGGCACCGTGATTGATACCCGAAACAATCATATCGGGCACCCAGCCCAACATGCCGGTCACGGCCATGTGGACGCAATCTGTCGGCGTGCCATTCAAAAAGAAAAACCCGCTCGGCGCTTTACGCATCGAGAGCGGGCGATCAAGCGTGAGCGAATTCGAGGCACCACTACGATCACGCTCCGGTGCCACCACGGTGATCTCGGCTACCGTCGAAAGCGCCTCGGCAAGAGCCAGCAGGCCGGGGGCAAAATAACCATCGTCGTTTGAGAGAAGAATTCGCATAATATCCACTTTTTTCAGAGCGGAAATTATGCCACATGGGGCTCGTTATCGGCGTGGTATTTGCTGCCATTCTGCTGTCATTTTGCTGCCATTTCACTCTCAATTTCGGCCATAGCCCCCGCCGCTTATGACGCTTGCGGTGTATGATTTGGGCTCGTAGCCACACTAATAAAAATCTCTCGAGGACACCCCATGACCTATTTCGTTACCGGTGCAACTGGCTTTGTCGGCAAATTTTTAGTGAAAAATTTACTCAAGCGCGAGGGCACCATCTACGTGCTGGTGCGTAAAGCCTCAATCAAAAAACTCGAAGCGATTTACCCGTGGTGGGGGCTAGACCCAGCCAAGCAAAAACGCATCGTGCCCATTGTGGGCGATATCGGTAAGCCAAAGCTCGCCATTGCCGCCGCCGATCTCACCAAAATGAAAGGGAAGATTAAACACCTCTTTCACCTAGCCGCGATCTACGATATGGCGGCCGATGCGGCTTCGCAGCAGGTGGCGAATATCGACGGCACACGCAATACGGTTGAGCTCGGCAATGTATTGAAGGCCGGAATTTTTCACCACACCTCCTCGATTGCCGCAGCGGGCCTCTACGACGGCACGTTTCGCGAAGATATGTTTGAGGACGCCGAAAATCTCGATCACCCCTACTTCCGCACCAAGCATGACTCTGAAAAAATTGTCCGCGAAGAATGCAAAACCCCGTGGCGCGTCTATCGCCCCGGCATGGTGGTGGGGCATTCTGAGACGGGTGAAATCGACAAGATAGACGGGCCTTATTATTTTTTCAAGCTCATCCAAAAAATGCGCGACACCATCCCAAAGTGGGTGCCAACAGTCGGCATTGAAGGTGGGCGTATCAACATGGTGCCGGTCGATTACGTGGTCGATGCGATGGATCATATCGCCCACAAAAAAGGGCTCGATGGCGGCTGCTTTCACCTGACCGACCCCGAGCCCGCGCGCATCGGCGAAGTGCTCAACATGTTCGCCAAGGCCGCCCACGCGCCGCAGATGACGATGCGGATTAACGCGAAGATGTTTAGCTTTATCCCAAACTACGTCGTGCAAGGCCTGATGGCCGTCGCCCCAGTGCGGCGCGCGCGCAATCAGATTTTGCAAGACCTAGGCATCCCCAAAGATATTTTTGAATTCATTAGCTACCCGACCAAATTCGATAACCGCGAGACCGTAAAAGCGCTCAAGGGTACGAAAATTTCCGTGCCCGCACTCGATACCTACGCATGGCGGCTGTGGGACTACTGGGAGCGTCATCTCGACCCAGATTTGTTTATCGACCGCACGTTAAGAGGGAAAGTCGAGGGCAAGGTTGTGGTGGTCACTGGCGGTACGTCCGGCATTGGCGAAGCCACAGCGCTCAAAATGGCCGAAGCCGGTGCGCGCGTGGTGGTGGTGGCGCGTGATCCAGAAAAAGCCAAAGAGACGATGGCGAAATTGAAAGCAATGGGTGGGACAGCCAAGTTTTACTCCTGCGATTTGGCGGATCTTACGAGCTGCGATAAATTGATTGTGGATGTGCTCAAAGACTTCGGCACGGTGCATTATTTAGTCAATAACGCCGGCCGCTCGATTCGGCGCGGCATCGCGAATAGCTTTGATCGCTTCCACGATTTCGAGCGCACGATGCAGCTAAATTACTTCGGGTCGCTTCGCCTGATATTCGGCTTTTTGCCGACGATGATGGCGCAGAAAAAAGGCCACATCATCAATATCTCGTCGATTGGCGTGCTCACCCAAGCGCCGAGATTTTCCGCCTACGTCGCATCAAAAGCGGCGCTGGACGCGTTCTCTGGCTGCGCGGCATCCGAATTTAACGACAACAACATCAATTTCACCACCATCAATATGCCGCTCGTGCGAACGCCGATGATTGCGCCCACCAAGATGTACAACTCGGTGCCCACACTCTCGCCTGAGCAAGCGGCCGATTTGGTTGTCGAGGCCATCGTTTACAAGCCTGTCCGCATCGCAACCCGCCTCGGCATTACCGGTGCCGTTCTCCACGCAGTGTCGCCAAAGCTCACGCAGATTATTTTGAATACCGCCTTCCGCATGTTCCCCGATTCGCACGCCGCACAAGGCAAGAAGGGCGAGGTAGCGAAGGAAGTTGAGATGACACCGGAAGCAATGGCGTTTGCACAGATTACGCAGGGGGTGCATTGGTAGCGGTGCGTCACGCAACCCCGCGCGTCACACTCGATTCCCGCCTACGCGAAAGCGACGCATAGTTGGCGTAACGCGTTGCTGCAAGCGTGGGGAAAATTTCCACAATGGTGCAACGACTCACCCCAAACCCCGCGCCCCCATTAGGCTTCCAGCCATTTAGTAAAGTTGACACGATGACCCGCGAAGCCACCATTGCCTTGGCCGTTGACTATTTCGAGACCCAACAATTCCACGCCGATCTTGCGCGCCGCGTCGCGATTCCCACCGAAAGTCAGAATGCCGAGCGGGCACCTGAGCTCATCGACTACCTCACCAACGAGCTCTCACCTACCCTCACCGCAATGGGCTTCACCTGCCAAGTCCACCCAAGCCCGGTCGGCAAAACGCCCTTCTTCATGGCGACGCGCATCGAAGACCCAGCGCTCACCACCGTGCTCTCCTACGGCCACGGCGATGTCGTGCGCGGACTCGACGCGCAGTGGCGTGAAGGACTCGCGCCGTGGAAGCTCACGATCGAAGGCGAACGCATTTACGGGCGCGGCACGGCGGATAACAAAGGCCAGCACACGATCAACTTAGGAGCTCTACAAAGCGTGCTGAAAACACGCGGCAAGCTAGGCTTTAACCTAAAACTCCTTTACGAAACAGGGGAGGAAATCGGCTCACCCGGACTCAATCAATTCTGCGCTGAGCACAAGGCAGAATTGAAAGCCGATGTCTTCATCGCGTCCGACGGGCCACGCTTGAGCCCTGCGCGCGCCACACTTTTCTTAGGCTCGCGCGGTGTGATGAATTTTGACCTTACCGTGCAGCTGCGCGACGGCGCGCACCACTCTGGCAATTGGGGCGGGCTCATTCGTGATCCCGGCATCATCCTCGCCCACGCGCTGGCCAGCATCACCGATGCACGTGGCACGATACGCGTACCCGAGTGGCGGCCAGCGGGCATCCCTGCCAGCGTGCGCGCGGCACTCGCCGACTGCGCGCCCGATGGTGGTGACGATGCACCCGAGATCGACCTCGACTGGGGCGAGCCAGATTTAACACCAGCGGAGCGCGTCTTCGGCTGGTCGAGCTTTTCAGTCCTTGCTCAAAAAGTAGGCAACCCGGATTTCCCCGTGAATGCGATTGCCGACCGCGCCTGGGCGCGCTGCCAATTGCGCTACGTGGTCGGCACGGAACCGCAAGAAATCGTGCCAGCCCTGCAACGCCACCTCACACGCGAAGGCTTCACAGAAGTCACCGTCACCCCCGCCCGCGACGAGCCGATGCGCGCGACGCGCCTCGACCCAGATTCGCCGTGGGTACGATTTGCAGTTGAGAGCATTGTAAAAACGACGGGCAAAAAACCCGCCATCTTGCCCAACCTTGGTGGCTCGCTGCCCAATGAAGTGTTCGCAGAAACACTCGGACTCCCAACTGTCTGGATTCCGCATTCCTACTCCGCCTGCTCACAACACGCGCCGAATGAGCACATGCTTTCTGGCATTGCGCGCGAGGGCTTGCAGATTATGGCGGGGGTGTTTTGGGATTTGGGCGAGGCCGGTCTACGCGAACTTAAAAATAGCTGAAACACCAATAACCACGCGCACCTTCAGCCAGCTCAGCGTGCTCGCGTTGCCCGCGCGCGCCACCGTGCTATCTCGCTGTTGCGAGCGCTTCGAATACTCGTCATACTTGCCAAATCGTTCACCAATGATTGAAAAGTTATGAGCCCATCGTTACTTGCGCGCATCTCTATCGAGCCGGGAAAATGTAGCGGGCGGCCCTGCATTCGCGGGCTGCGTATTCGCGTGACGGATATTTTGAGCCTACTCAGCGCGGGCGCATCGCACCAAGAGATTTTAGAAGACTACCCTTCACTTGAAGATGCCGACATCCTTGCAGCACTTGAATTCGCCGCCGCCCAGACTGACCATGCCATCTTAATCGCGGCATGACGCTGCTGATTGACAACCAATTGCCCATTGCCTTGGCGCGCCACCTTGCTGTCAGCGGATGGGATTGCGTTCATGTGCAGGATGTTGGGCTTGATGCGGTCGATGACCTCGCCATTTGGCAATTCGCCAAGCAGCGCAATATGACCATCGTCACCAAAGATGAAGATTTCCAAGCGCTCGCTACGCGCCAGCGCAGCATTCCACCGCAAGTGGTGTGGGTGCGGCTTGGCAATTGTCGTAAAGCTGCGCTGCTCGCAGCCTTTTCCAAAATACTGCCCGACCTACGCGCATCCTTGGCCGCGGGTGACCCGGTGGTGGAAATTCGCTAGACCTAAAAAATACGGCTTGTTGGCATTTTCGCCTGGCGCATCAAGGTAGCACGTAGGGCGGACTGAGCTGGGCTTTGCCGGCGATTTCTGCCGGACACATCAGATCAAAATACGCTTGGCGGAAATCGCCCGATAGCGCTTTGCTCAGCCCGCCCTACTTATAAATCGTTACGCCACCAATCCTGCCAAACCCTAATAACCACGCCACTTTCCAAGCACTGGCGCTTCACGCGCCGTGCAATGCGATAATGTAAGACAACCTCAACCGCAAAGCATTCATGTCACCAAACACACACTGGACTCTCGCCACGCGCGCGGCGAAGATGAACCCCTCGATCATCCGCGAGCTTCTAAAGCTCACTGAGCAACCGAACATCATCAGCTTTGCTGGTGGGCTGCCTTCCGCCAAAACTTTTCCCCTCACTGAATTCGCCGCCGCCTGCGAGAAGGTTTTACGCGATGATGGCCGCACCGCCTTGCAATACGGGGCGAGTGAGGGCTATGCGCCATTGCGTGAGGCGGTGGCGGCGATGCTGCCTTGGGAGGTGAGCCCCGCGCAGGTATTAATCACCACCGGCTCGCAGCAGGGGCT